>DPSD01000415.1:9852-12299 GCA_003538495.1 Accumulibacter sp. | reverse complement strand
CACGACATCGGCAAGAACATCGTCGGCGTGGTCCTCGGCTGCAACGGCTACGACGTTGTCGACCTCGGGGTGATGGTTTCCTGCGACAGGATCCTGCACGCCGCCCGCGAGCACGGCGCACAGGCGGTTGGTCTATCGGGCCTGATCACGCCGTCGCTCGAGGAAATGACCCATGTCGCCGCCGAGATGCAGCGTCTCGGCTTTGCCGACGGTATCGACGGGGACAGCGCCGTGCCGGTACCGCTGCTGATCGGCGGCGCGACGACCAGCCGCATGCACACCGCGATCAAGATCGCTCCCAACTACGCCGGACCGGTGGTCTACGTTCCCGACGCCTCGCGCGCCGTCGGCGTCGTCACCCGGCTGCTGTCGATCGACAACGCCTCCAGCTTCAAGGCCGAGCTGGCTGCCGACTACGAGAAGCTGCGCACCCAGCACGCCAGCAAGAAAGGAATCAAGCTGGTGACCCTGGCCGCGGCGCGCGACAACCGTTTCGCCTGCAACGGTGATCCGTCGTACCGGCCGGTAGCACCGAACAAGCCGGGGCTGCACGTGCTGCGCGACGTCGACCTGGCGACGCTCGCCGACTATATCGACTGGGGGCCGTTCTTCCAGACCTGGGACCTGGCTGGCAGCTACCCGAAGATTCTCGACGATGAAATCGTCGGCAGCGCCGCGCGCAGCGTCTTCGCCGACGCCCAGAAAATGCTGGCGACGATCATCGACGAGAAATGGTTGAGCGCCAACGCCGTTTTCGGCCTGTACCCGGCCAACGCTGTCGGCGACGACATCGAGATCTACGCCGACGAATCGCGCAGCACCAAGCTGATGAGCTGGCACAACCTGCGGCAGCAGCACGAGCGCCCCGCCGGCAAGCCGCATTACTGCCTCAGCGACTTCGTCGCCGACCGCGGCACACCGGACTGGATCGGTGCTTTTGCCGTCGGCGCCGGCTTTGGGATCGAGACCAGGCTCGCCGAATTCGCCGCCGCCAACGACGATTACCACGCGATCATCCTCAAGTCGATCGCCGACCGCCTCGCCGAAGCGTGTGCCGAATGGCTGCACGCGCAGGTGCGCCGCGACTACTGGGGCTACGCCAGCGATGAAAGCCTGGACTGCGAGGCGCTGATCCGCGAGGACTATCGCGGCACCCGGCCCGCCCCCGGCTACCCGGCGTGCCCCGACCATACCGCCAAGGGCGCCCTGTTCGCGCTGCTCGACGCCCCCGGCAACGCCGGCATGGAACTGACCGAATCGTTCGCCATGATGCCGGCGGCGGCGGTCTCGGGCTTCTATCTGGCGCACCCGCAGGCGCGCTATTTCGCGGTCAGCAAGATCGCCCGTGACCAGCTCGATGATTGGGCAGCGCGCGCCGGCTTCAGCACCGCCGAAGCCGAACGCTGGCTGGCGCCCTTGCTCTAGAGCGAAGAACGGGCGGCGCCACGCGGTGAGCGAGCGACAGCTTCCCGATTTCGTCGAACGTGACGTCGATCTGACGACGCGGACGACCCTGGCGCTTCCCGGCCGCGCCGCGTTGTACGCGGAAATCCGCGACGCCGGGCAACTGGCGATGCTCGCCGGCGACAACGCGCGGCGTCGCTTCGTTCTCGGCGCCGGCAGCAACCTGGTGCTGACCGGCGACTTTGACGGCCTGCTGCTGCGGATGGCGATTCGCGGCCGCGAGCTGGTTGGCGACGACGAAAACGCCTGGTACGTGCGCGCTGGCGCCGGTGAGAACTGGCATCAACTGGTGCTGTGGACCCTGGCGCAGGGCTGCCCGGGACTCGAGAACCTGGCGCTGATCCCGGGCACCGTCGGCGCCGCGCCGATCCAGAACATCGGCGCCTACGGGCTGGAAGTGGCCGAGCGCTTCCAGTCGCTCGAAGCCGTCGACCTGGCGACCGGCCAGACGCTGCGTCTCGATCACGCCGCCTGCCGCTTCGCCTACCGGGACAGCGTCTTCAAGCAGGAGGGCTGGCACCTGAACGGCCAGCGCGTGATCACCCGGGTCACCTTCCGCCTGCCGAAAGCCTGGCAGCCGCTGACCGGCTACGGCGAGCTGGCAGCAGAAGCCGACCGCCAACAGATCCGCCAGCCGCATCCACAGGCAGTCCCGAACGCGCATTTCCGGCCGGACTGGCGCTCGAATCCCGGCCCCACTCCTCGCCAGGTCGCCGACGCGGTGATCGCTGTCCGCCGCCGCAAGCTGCCCGACCCCGCTGCACTCCCCAATGCCGGCAGTTTCTTCCACAATCCGCGGGTCAGCGCAGCCCTCGCCGAGCGCCTGGCCAGTGCCCATCCCGGGCTGCCGCGTTACCCGCAGGCCGATGGTCGCGTCAAGCTTGCTGCCGGCTGGCTGGTCGAGCATAGCGGCTGGAAGGGCCGCGACCTCGGCCGGGTGGGGATGTACGAAAAACAGGCTCTGGTGCTGGTCAATCGCGGCG
>DPSD01000415.1:0-9502 GCA_003538495.1 Accumulibacter sp. | reverse complement strand
GCCCGAGCCGGTCTTTCTCTGAGCAAGGCGCCAGACACCCGGTCGATCATGATCCTGACGCGGTGGACCACCGTGCATCCGGCTGTCACCGCGAAAGACGGGCTTCTGCCGACTCGAGATCATTGTCCTGCACTATGATGCTGATGCGAGACCGGTCTGCTCCTGCTGTCGCTTGCCATCCGTCGCCGTTCCCGCGATCGAGACCATCGATGAAAATCCTCTCGCCCGTGCTGTCGAGCACCATCTGCATCGCCCTGGCGTGCGCGCGGCCGGCGGCGGCCGAGCTATCGCCTGCCGAGGTTTATGCCCGCGCTGCACCGGCGGTCGGGACGGTTGAACTGCTGAACGCTGACGGGGTAGCGATCGATCTGCGCAGCGCGGTCCTGGTGGCGAAGAACCGCTGGCTCACGGTCTGCGAAGGGCTGGCGACCGCAGCGTCGCTAAAGGTCTCCTCGACCTCGCAGCGCCTCGACGCACAGCTTGTCGTCCGCGATGCGAGACGCAACCTGTGCGCCCTGGCGACGCCGGAAGCGACGCTTTCGGCCACTCCCTTCGCGATCCGGCAGGAGGCTCCTCCTGCCGGGCTGCGGGTGTTTGCCGTTTCGAACGCGCTGGGCCTGGGGGTCGGGATTTCGGACGGGCTGGTCGGCGGCGTCAGGTCATTTCCGGAGGGTTCGTACATCCAGTTTTCGGCACCGGTTTCGCCGGGTTCGCAGGGTGGCGCATTGCTCGACGAGGCGGGCAGCCTGCTCGGGATCATCGAGTACCGGCACCGCAGCGGTCAGAACGTCAACTTCGCGGCCCCCGCCGCCTGGATCGGCGAAATGGAGGCCCGTGCGGCGGCCGATCGGGAGGAGAATCAGCGTCACGAAGAGGCTGCCAGGCTGGCAAGAGACGGGCGCTGGACAGAGCTGAATTCGCTCGCCAGGGGGTGGACCACGACGACGCCCGAGTCGCCCCAGGCCTGGCGTTTTGCCGCGCAGGCAGCGGCACAGCTTGCTGACACGGCGCAGGCGGTGCATGCCTGGCAAGGGCTGCAGCGCCTGGCTCCGGACTCGACCGAGAGCGGCATCGGCCTCGGCACTGCCCTGCTCAAGCAGGGGCAAGTCGAGCAGGCTCTGCTGCTGGCCGAGAAGCTGGTCGCGCGCGACGCTCAGGACGCGTCGATCTGGTTCCTGTACGCCCAGGTGCTGCGCGCGGCAGGCAAAGCCGGCGAAGCCGAAGTGGCCTATCGTCGTGCGACCGAACTCGATCCGTGGCTGATCTACGCCTACGCCGGCCTCGCCGCGCTGGCTGAGGAGCGTGGCGACGTCGCCGCGTCGCTGGCGATCTGGAGCCGCCTCTCGGGGCTCTACCCGGACATCCCCGGCTTTCGCTATCAACTGATTCGCGGGCAACTCCAGGCCGGTCAGCCCGCGCGGGCGTTCAAGGCCTTGACCCAGCTTCCCGCGGGCGAAGCCGAAAGCGCGACCGCCCATTACTGGCAGGGGATCGTGCTGCGCAAACTGGGACGGCCGGTGGATGCGGTTGCCGCGCTGCGCCAGAGTATCGCCAGGGCCTTGCCGGGGGACGCGCAGACCTGGATCGCGTTGTCGATAGCGTTGTCCGAACTGCGGCGTCACCCCGAGGCGATCGAGGCGGCGGAAAACGCCTTGAAGGCCGATCCCGAAAATCCCGAGGCGAAATTCTGGCTGGCGGTGCAACTCAAGGACGGTGGCCGCGCGGCCGAGGCCGTCGCCATTGCCAGCGGGCTGCTTGCCAGCCGGCCAGCCGATCCCGCGGCCTGGCGAGTGAACGGCTTTGCGCTGGCCATCCTGGGCAAGAGAAGAGAGGCGATCAGGTCCTTCGAGAAGTCGCTGGAACTCGATCCAAGACAGGGGAAGGTCTGGGCGGCGCTCGCCGAGGCCTCTTACGCAGACGGCCAGGACGAAGCCGCACGCCGCGCCTACGAGCAGCTGCGGACGGTCGATCCGGAATACGCGCGCCAGGTGTACAGCACCCTGATCGTCACCTACGAGGAGCGCGCCAGGTGACCGGGCCGACTGCTGACTGCGCTCTCTCGACGATGCTGCTCGCGCTGGCGTGTTTCGCTGGCGCCCTGCCGGCTACCGGCGCGGCGCTGTCGCCGGAGCAGGTCTTCGCGCGAGTCTCGCCGGCAGTGGTCACCGTTCGCACCTTCGACGACCAGGGAGCGGAAATTGCCCAGGGCAGCGGCGTGGTCGTCGCGCCCGAACAGGTGGCAACCAACTGCCATGTGCTCCGCGAATCCTCGCTGATCCGGGTCGAGACAGCGGCAACGGGCGCGGCGGGAGCAGTAGACAATGAGGGCAAAGCCGGCGCGCCGGGTCTCGCCAGCCGGTGGACGCGCAGCGACGCGACCCGCGACGTCTGCCTGCTCTCGGTCGACGGCTTGCGCACCCGCCCCGTGGCGCTGCGCAAGGCCGACTCGCTGGTCGTCGGCGAGCGGGTGCTGGCCATAGGCAACGCGCTGGGCTTCGGGCTCAGCGCCAGCGCCGGGCTGATCGTCGCCACGCAGATGGCAGACGGCAATGCGCGGCTGGTAACCAGCGCCGCCGTCTCGCCCGGCTCCAGTGGCGGCGGCCTGTTCGACCTGGAGGGACGGTTGATCGGGCTGACGACGGCGATTCTCGGCACCGGCCAGCGCCTCAACCTGGTGCTCTCGGCCGACGGTGTCGACCAGTTGCAGGTGCGGGGCCAGCTGCCTGCGCCCGCGAATGCGGTCCCCGGCCCCGAACCACGCTGGCTCGCCGACGGCGATGCGCTGACCGTCGCCGCCGACTGGCAGGGGCTTGAAGCGCACGCCCGCCGATGGATCGGAGCACAACCGACCTCGGCGCCCGCGCGCGTCGTCCTCGCCAGGGCGTTGAGCGAAACCGGCCGCCGCGAGGAAGCGGCTGCGGCGCTTGACGCGGCCCTCGAACTCGATCCCCATTACGCCAACGGCTGGGACCAGAAAGCGCTGCTCCTCGACCGCCAGGGAAATCGCAGCGCCGCAAGAGCGGCCTTGGGCCGATCGCTCGAATTGATGCCGGGCGGTGCGACCCCCAGGCGGATCGAAGCGCACTGGCTGCTCCAGGCGCATCGCGTCCAGGAAGCGCGCGAGGTCGCACTGCTCGCCGTCCGGCTCGACGCCGGCAACGCCGGTGGCTGGAGCATGCTCGGGGCGATCGACGACGCGCTCGGACGCCATGCCGACGCAGCCCGTGCCTACCGCGTCGCGCTGCGGCTCGGCCAGCAGGATCCGGAACTGCAGCAGAAGCTCGCCCGCTCGCTCGCGCAGCAGGGCAAGAGCGACGATGCCAGGACCGGCGCGGTGCCGCAGGGTAGCTCCTTGTCGCAGGCACAGACCTGGCACACCGTCGGGTCCGGAGAGCTTGCACGCGGGCGCCTCGGGCCCGCGCAAGATGCCTTCCGCAAGGCACTCGAACTGGCGCCTGAGTTGTCGCCGGCATGGAACGGACTGGGCACCACGCTGACGCGCCTCGACCGCCTGGCCGACGCCGAAAAAGCCTACGACAAGGCCCTGCAGTTTGACCCGAGGAATGTCGAAGCGCGCGCCAATCGCGCCAACGTGCGCCGCGGACTGGGGCAACCGGCGGCAGCACTTGAAGACGCCAGGCAGGCGACCAGCGAGGCACCACGCGAGGCGCACGCCTGGCGCGTGTACGGCATCGTCAGCATTGAGCAACGGAATTATCCGGAGGCGGTGATCGCCTTCGGCAAGGTGGACGAACTCGAAAGCTCAACTCCCGACGACCTCGCTTCTCTCGGGGAAAGCCTGGCCGCCGTCGGCCAGCTGCCGGAGGCGCTGGCCACCTTGCGACGGGCGGAAAAACAGGATCCGAAGCTGCCTCGCCTGCAGATCATCATCGCCAAGGTGCTCGGCAATTCGGGCGACACCGCCGGCGCGCTCGGCTACCTTGAGCGTGCCGTCGCAGCCGAGCCGAGCAATGCCGTTGCCTGGAGCAGCAAGGGCTACGCCTTGATGCGCCTGGGACGGTTGCCGGAAGCCGCTGACGCGCTTGAGACTGCGGTGCGGCTGGCGCCGGACTTGGTGAACGCCTGGGTCAATCTGGGCGAGACCCGAATGCGCCAGGGCAAGCTCGGACGCGCAATCGAGGCGCTTGAGAAAGCCGTTGCCCTCAACCCGGAGGCGCTGGATGGCCGGCTGTACCTCGCCCAGTCGTATCTGGGCTCGCGCCAGGCGGCCAAGGCCCGCGAACAATCGACGGCGGTGCTGGCGCGAGTGCCTGACCAGCCAGCCGGCCTGGGAATCCTGACCATGGCCTACCTGATGGAGGGCAATGAAACAGCTGCCGTGCCGCCGTACGCGCGGCTGCGAGCGATCGACCCGAACGCCGCGCGGATGCTGAAGGCGCAAGCGACGCGCGCCGGGCTGTCGCTGGCCGCACGGCTCCCGGATTGAGCCACGGCGGCACTTGCGCTGGTCGATGTGTTCGGGCAGCCGCCGATCAGGCCCATAATCTGAGCAGCAAGAGCAGCGCCCCGAGACCGATCAGTTTGCCGACCACGATCAGCCGTCGCGTCATCTGTTCGCGCACCGATCGCCGCTGCTCGCCGCGGGCACGCACCCATGGCCAGCAAACGAATCGCAACCACAGCAGCAGCGGTACGCCGGCCAACAGCCCGGACCACGACACGCCGCGATCGCCAAGGCGCAGGAAAGCGCCCTGGTCCTCGAACGCCGAACGCAGGACAAAGGGCGTAGCCCGGTCGCTGGTGGCCAGCACCGTGAACCGGGCCCCCGGCGCCGCTCGGATGTACTCGGCCCGGCCCACCGGCAGGCGAAGCTGCTGCGGCGACTCGGCGATCCAGCCGTCGAGCGCGTAGTCGGTGAAAACGCCGAACGAGGAAACAGGCGGCGGCAATACGGCGGTGACGAAAGTTTTCTGCCGCGCGGGATCGGTCCGGGCAGCGAGTGTGCCCTGGGCGAACGCACCGCGGATGATCAGGAAGGCGATCAGCAGCGTGCCGCAGGTCATCAGGAGCGTGCTCGGCACCCCCAGCGAACGCATCCTGCGGGTCTTGCGAAGCGCGCGCGAAAAGATCGCCAGGCCGCGCGCGTGCTGCGCCAGCAGCACCGGTGCTGCAGCGCTGGCGGCGAGAACCCGTCGCCCTTGCTCGTCCCACACCTGGAACCCGGTGGCCGATTCGAGCGCTGCCAAGAGCGTGGCGAGCACCTCGCCGAGACCCGCTGCCGCATCGTTGCCCAGCTTCTCCACCGCGGCCGCCTCAATGGTCAAGTGGGCCACCAGCAGGCGGTCGTAGACCCGGATCAGGAGCGGGCCGCGCGACCAGCGCCCGGCCAGCACGCGGTAGCGGTGAAAGCGTCGTATCATCGTCTCCGGATCGGCGTCAGTACCGACAACGTCGGCCAGGTCCCCAGTCTGCACCGGAATCGACCGCAGCGCGGGCAGCAGCGCCTGCAATCGTTCGCCAACGCGCTGGTTGCGCGCGGACAGGGCGCTGCAGGCTTGGCCGCTCTCATCGACCGCCCATGGGTCCCATTCGACTGCAAGGTCGACACTGTCGGCAACCGAAGAGATCGACCGGTCGACCAGAGTAATGGTCAATCCATAGCTATCCTGCATGCGCTTCCCACCTGGCAAAGTCTGGACGAACCCGATTATGATCACAAAGCCGCTTGCCGCGAGCTGCCGCTGGTGGCGAAACCCCATCGCGCTGTTATCCGCGGTCTGCTGCCCGGTGCTGGCGTACGCCGCCAGCGACGCCCCGGGGCGATTGCTGCAGCCAGCGGCCGTCGTCATTCACGTTCATGACCAGATCACCGACCAACGCTTCGTGCCGCTGCTCGTCGCCAGATTGGCAAGAACACTCGCCCCGGCGATCCGGACAAGCGCCGCGAAAATCGACCTCGCGCCCTTCCGGCCCTGGATCGGAGCGATCGATGCGCAAGCGCTGCTGGACGCGTTCGCTGGCCGCTTCGACTGGCAGCGCGACCCGGCGACGATCCAGATCGTCATCATCGACGACGAGATCCGGCTCAAGCCGTCGCGTTTCAGCTTCGCGGCAAGCGCCGGTGACGCCGGCACGCCCTTCCATCTGTCGATCGTCTCGCTCGCGCGTCTGCAGCGCCTTGCTGGCGATGACCGCCGCGACAGCAACCCCGACCGGACGGCCGAACGCGCCTTCAAGCTGATCGCCAAGAACGTCGCCAGGCTCTCCGGCTACGGGGGCAGCACGCTGTGCCTGTTCGCTTTCCCGCGTAGCCTCGCGGAGCTCGACGCCACCCCGGAGAGTTTTTGCGAGCCAGACCTTGCGGCCCTCGTCGCCGCCGGCATCGCGCGGCCGATGCCGCGATGACGCCGCTCGAACCGCCGGTCGCGGCGGACATCAGGCCAGCAATACGAACTCCTCGAATTCATCGATCGGCAGCGGCCGGCTGAAAAAATAACCCTGATAGGCATCGCAGCCGATACCCGCCAGGAAGTCCCGCTGCGGCCCCGTGTCGACCCCCTCGGCGATCACGCCGAGCCCCATGCTGCGAGCCAGTGCGACAATGGCGGTGGCGATCGCCGCGTCGTCGGGGTCGCTGAGCACGTCGCGGACGAAGGATCGGTCGATCTTCAAGCGATCCAGCGGCAGGCGTTTGAGTAGCAACAGCGACGAATAGCCGGTACCGAAATCATCGAGCGATAAGCCAACACCGCTGGCTTTCAGCCTGGAGACTTTTTGGATCAGATCATCGACGTTGTCCACCAGCACACTCTCGGTCAATTCCAGCTGCAGGCGGTTCGGATTGGCGCCGGTTTGAGCGAGTATCGCCAGAACCTGGTTGGCAAAATCAGGCTCATGGAACTGTCGGGCGCTGACGTTGACCGCGATGCTCAGGTGCGCCAGCTCTGCTCGACCGGCCCACAGGGCGAGCTGCGCACAGGCCGCTTCGAGAACCCAGGTCCCCAACGGCAGGATCAAGCCGGATCGCTCGGCCAGCGGAATGAACTCGGCGGGCAGCAGCACGCCGCGCTCCGGGCACGGCCAGCGCAGCAGCGCTTCGCTGCCGGTGACGCGACCATCGGCGACCACCTGCGCCTGGTAGTGGAGGACGAACTGCCTCTCACCGATCGCTCGGCGCAGGCAGATCTCCAGGTCGGCGCATCCGAGTGCGGCAGTCTGCATCGCCGGGTCAAAAAAACGGAAACGGTCGCGACCGCATTCCTTGGTCTCGTACATCGCGAGATCAGCCTGTTTCATGATCTCGTCGATCGACGTCTGGTGTCCCTGGAACAAGGTGGCACCGATGCTCGCCGTGCAGTGATGTTCGCTTCCGTCGAGCTGATACGGTCGATTGAGCGCGGTACGAATCTTCTCGCCGATGATCTCGGCCTGCAGGGCCGCATCTTCTCGGCACCCGCTGAGGCTGACCAGCATCACCACGAACTCGTCGCCGCCCAGCCTTGCCACCGTGTCGCATTCGCGTACGCTGGCAAGGAGGCGTTGCGCGACCGCCTGCAGCAGCAGGTCACCCTTGTCATGGCCGTGGCTATCGTTGAGCGCCTTGAAGCGATCGAGGTCGATGAACAGCAGCGCGCCGAAGGTCCCGCTGCGGTGACTGGCGACCATCGCCTGGTTCAGATGATCGAGCAACAGCACGCGGTTGGGCAGATGCGTCAGATAGTCGTAGAAGGCGAGAGCCTCGATCTTGCATTCCGCCTGCTTTCGTTGCGTGATGTCGTACAGCGTCGCGACGTAATGGCTGACGCCGCGATCAGTGGCCCTCACCGCCGAGACGCTGAGCCATACCGGATACACCTCGCCGTTCTTGCGCCGGTCCAGGGTTTCGCCCTGCCAGCCACCCACGCGGTCGATGGTGTCGCGCATGGCGAGAACGAAATCGGCGTCGTGCAGGCCGGGGTCGAGCACGCTTGGCACCTTCCCGACGACTTCGTCGGCGGGATAGCCGGTGATCTCGGTGAACGCCCGGTTGACCCTCAGGATGATCCCGGCAGCGTCGGTCACCATCATGCCTTGCTGTGACTCGAAAGCGACGGCGGCGATCCGCAGCTCGGTCTCGGCGTGCTTGCGCTGACTGATGTCGCTGATCATCACCCGGAATACCGTGCTGCCGTCCGCCTCTTGCGCGGTGGCGGTTTCGAGATGCCCCCAGAACGGCGTCCCGTCGAGGCGCGCCATGCGCAACTCGCAGGTCTGCCGCTCGCCGGTTCGCTGGAGTTGCTTGCGGTGCAGGTAGAAAACGTCCTGATCCGCCTTGACAATGAAGTGGCTGATCCTTTGTTTGACCAGCGCGCTGCGAGTGGCGCCGAGCAGGCTGGCGGCGGCGAGGTTGGCCTCGATGATCAGTCCCGCCTCGCTCAAGGTGCAATAGCCCACCGGCGCCAGATCGTAGATGTCGAAATAGCGCGCCCGCGCGGTGTCCAGCTGCAGCTGCCGACGACGCAGTTCGTCGTTCTGCATTTCCAGTTCAATCTGATGCACCCGCAGCTCGTGCAGCACCTTGCCGATCGCTTCGGGCGACATCGACGCCAGCTCCAGGTGTTCGGCCGCCTGGGCAGGGCCGCCCTGGAGGGCGTTTTCCGCGCATCGCCGCAAGGCCTGTGCGGCACCTCGATCGTGGTTGGCGACGCGCGGCGCGGCGAAGTCGCGGCGCTTATCCTGGCGGGTCAATGGAGCCTCCACCGGCAGCGCGCGCCACCGTCGGTTGTTGTGCCCGTTCGGTGGTGGCAATCGCATACATCTCGCCAGCGCCGTTCACCAAAGCGGTGGCGGAAACCCAGACGTTCAGAACCGTACCGTCCTTGCAGAGTCGCTGTGTGCGGTGCGGCTCGAGGATTTCAGCTCGGCCAAGCTGATCGATCCTGCTCAGGGCGTCGTCGCGCAAGCTCGCCGGAATCCGCTCACGCGCGTTCATCTGCAGTGCTTCGGCTTCACTCCAGCCGTAAATCCGTGCCGCTGCCGGGTTCCAGGCCACGATGCGGCCGTCAGGGTCCTGCAGGGTAATGGCGTCGAAAGCGTCACGCACGACAACGCTCAAGCGCAATAACCTGTTGGCACTCGCCAATGCCTCTTCGGTCCGCTTCAACTCGGTAATATCGACAAAGCTGATGGTTGCCCCCTCGATGACGTTGTCCAGGGTGCGATAAGGCCGGATGCGCATCATGTACCACCGGCCTGCCTTGCTTTGCACCTGTGCCTCCTTGGGCTCGAGGGTATCGAGTACCGCCTGCAGGTCGGCGACCAGCTGCTCATCGTAGCCGATCAGGTTGGTGCCCAGGTGACCCACCGGTCGCCCGACGTCGCTGAGGATCAGGTGGATGATCTGCGATGCAGCCGGCGTGAAACGCAGGATGCGCAAGCGATGATCGACAAACACCGTGGCGATGCCAGTGCCGGCCAGCAGGTTGTTCATGTCGTTATTGGCTCGCGACAGATCGGCAACCTTGGTCTGCAGCTCGGTGTTGACCGTGGCCAGCTCTTCGTT
>DPSD01000539.1:2906-3091 GCA_003538495.1 Accumulibacter sp. | reverse complement strand
AATCCCGGCAAGGTGCTTTGAGCGGGCGAGCGCTCTGGCGAGAGATCCGCTGCTCGATCCATGGCGAACCGTGGAACCGGCTGGCGCGTGGGAAGACGGATTCACGATGGTTGTCTGCGCTGCCAGCGCCAACTCCGCGATTGACAGCGCCTGACGCCGGTACGTACACTCCGCAGCGGTAACTA
>DPSD01000539.1:0-2618 GCA_003538495.1 Accumulibacter sp. | reverse complement strand
GTACACTCCGCAGCGGTAACTATTCGGTGAACCCGTGGCCAAGCCGTATTGCGGAGTATCCCGACTGTTGCGTCGGCGGCTCTCTCGGGTCTGATGGCGCTATCGAGCGAGCAGGGAGCGGAAATTGTTGTGCAGAGGATAGAGCCAGATGTCCTTGATGGGCAGGATGGGCTGATGACTTTGGCACTTTTTGCCGCGACCGGTGGTTTTCCCGACATTGATCCAGTTGGCGGCTTTATAGCAGGTGCCGCGATGGCGGGGTGTTTCCACGAAGGTTTCGAAGAGCACCGGGCGGTAGCCGTATCGGTGGAGCCAATCGTTGGGGAGTTGCCGCTGGATGACTGACAGGATCTTCGATGCCAAGCCCTTGGACTGTATCCACGGCAAGATCAGGAAGCGGGCGTTGTTGACGACGAGCTGCAGGTTTCTCAGCCGCTGCGCCTCGTCCCAGCCGATGAAGTGATCGCGTGGCGCGAGTTTCCAGGCGCTGGCGCCGAAGCTCAGCAAGGCCAGCAAGCGCTCGCCTTCGTAGACGAAATAGCGCATCTGACTACCGGCCATGCGCGTGTAGCCCAGATAATGATAGCGGGCGATGTACTCGTTCCACAGGCGCGAGTTCGCCGGCCCTGCGACCTGGCGCAAGCACAGTGGCGCCAGCTCATGGACGGGTTGCGCCAGGAGCGGCTGCGCATCGGTGGCGGCGGTAGCGACGAATTCGGGGCGACGACGAGGCCGCAATTGGGATGGCGGCAAGGTGATCAGTCCATCGGCCTGCATGCGCAGCATGGCCACCCGGCAGCTCATGTCCTTCAAACCACCATTGGGTTTGAACCAATCGAGCAACACGCACAGCTGGCGCGAGAGTTCAGCACGGTTGGCGGCCGGGTTTTGCGCGATCAGCTGCGTTACGGCCAGCAGGTCATCGGCGCCGAAGTCGCGTCCGCAGTAGCGTCTCATGAGCTGTCGATTCCTGCCGCACCCGCGTGATCAGGTGCGACGCGACGCATCGCCGCCAGGCCTTTGGCATCCATGCCCCAGGGAAGGAAGGCACTCAGCTCGGCCGGCGGCTGGTTACCGTTCGCGGCACAGGCTTGCAGATAGGCATTCAACCAGGTGCGTGAATTGATCCCCCAGTGCTTGACCGTCATCAGCACGCTGAACATCGTCGCCGCCAACTCACCCGACCAGCGGCTTCCCGAACCGTAGAAATTCTTGCGCCCGATCACCGGCGGGCGAATGGCTCGTTCGGCCGCATTGTTGCCCATGGGTACCTCGGGGTGATCGACAAACACCGTCGAGCCTGACCAATGCCTCGTCATGCTTTGCAGCACCTTGAGCGCCGCGGTTTTGAGCGAGGACTCGGCGAGCTCGGCATCGCGGCGGGCGGCCATCCGTTCTATTGCGTGCCGCAACGACTGATCGCCTGCGGCATAGGCAGCCGCGTCCGATTGGCGGTCGAGGCGGCGGGCGTTCAGATGATAGAGTTCGCCAATCCGCTCGACCCAGACGAGAGCCCAGGCGCGAAGATCAGGATGCGCATTGGCCAGTTCCAGGAAGTCGCGCCGCTGGTGCGTCCAGCAATAGGCCAGAATCACCGTCGTATGTTGCTTGGCGAACTTCTTGTAGGCCGCGTAGCGATCACAGCTCACTTTCCCACCCGACACTTCGCCCAGTTCGGCGATCGGCACCTTCGCCGATCGCGTCGGGTCAAGCACATAGTGAATCACCGATGAGGACTGAAACACCCACAGATACCAGCGATGGCCGATCTTGCCTTCGACGTCGATAAACACCTGCCAGCGGGTCTCATCGGCATGCCAGTGGGTCTCGCGGCGCAGCCGGGTCAGGAGCGCGGCTTCCAGCGGTTCGAACAAGGGTGCCAGCGCTTGCAGTCCGCCCGTGAGGGTGCCCGCCGACAAGGTCAAGCCGCAATCAGCCAGATCCTGCAGCAGACGATGCGTTGGCTGGCCGTACAGGAACTTGGAGAGCAAGAGGTGTAGCCAGACCGAAATGCCGCACTTGCCGCGCTCGATCAAGCGCGCCGGCGGCGGCGCGGTAATGATGCCCGGGGTAGACTTGCCGGCGCAGGTCTTTCGATAACGTCGCCGCCGGATCACCCGCCGGTACGCGCGCACCTCGATTTCGAGCACCTCGCTGTCTTCGCTGCCCGGAAAGTCGGCGAAGCCCAGACCACAAGACGGGCACTGCGGCGAGTCGATTTCGATGCTTTAGCTGTGCGCCGGCAGATGGCCGTGCATCGTCCGTCCATGACCCGTTGCGCCAGCCGGCTGACCTCGCGATCGAGACGATGGAACGTTCGAAGTGGGCGCTTGATCTGTACGCGAAGATTGCTCCGATTTGCGACCCAAGGCTCGCTTTTGCAGATCACGAATCCTGGCCTGGGCGGCCGCCAACTCGCCGCGCAAGGCGGCCTCGCGCTCGGCGGCCTGATCGGTTTCTCGGCGATGACGGTCTTCAAGTTCCCGCAGACGACCCATCGCTCGTTGATAGGTCGTTTTCCAGTACCCCGCATCCCAAGCGAGCTGGATGTACGCTTGTTTGGTCAGCGTCACCAACACCTGCGAAAATGGTGTGCACTGCGTATTCCACACCAATAT
>DPSD01000199.1 GCA_003538495.1 Accumulibacter sp. | reverse complement strand
CCTTGAGGACAACGGACAGGATACCGCCGGATTCCACCGTGGCGCGGAACTGCTCTAGTGTCATATTTTGCATAAGTCACCTCATCGTATAACAGCCTGATTGCAGTATGCGCTATAACGCTTCACAAACAATAATTGTTTGTGTCACTCGGTTCGACAAACACCTGATAGGGGTCGCCTCAGAAAACGGAAAATAAAGCACGCTAAGTGTGCACTGAGGCGGGAACGCTCATTGCAACGCCTTTGCTAAGGCTGATCCGATTCTGGACACCGCCTGGTTGCTTGCCGACATAGACGCTGCGGTTTGGGTGATGTAGATCGCCACAATGACGGCTGAACGCTTGGGCGGCCAGACAACGGCGATTATGGAACGTGATCCGTGACCACCTGCTCCCGACTTGTCCGCAATTTGCCAATCCCTCGGCAAGCCAGCGCGTAGCAAGGCATCGGCAACTTGATCCCCGAGCATCCATTGTGTCAGTTCGTTCCGAGCCGGAGCGGAGAGGACACCGTCGAGCAACAGTGTTTGCAGGCTCCGCGCTGCCGCAATTGGCGTTGTCGTGTCGCGTGCATCCCCCGGCGTGGCCTCGTTGAGTTCGGGTTCTCGCCGATCCAGGCGTGTCTTATCGTCACCGATAGACCGCATGAACGCGGTGAATGTCCGTGCCCCGCCGATTGCATCCAACGCCAAATTGGCCGCTGTGTTGTCACTGATACTGACGGCGGCCCTGCACAGCTCACGCAGGGTCAGCGTGCCGCCAGGTGGCACCCTTTCCGTCACGGGTGAGTATGTGACCAGCGCTGTGCGCTCGATCGGTATCGCCTGCTCCAGGTTCAGCTTGTGGCGGTCGGCCTGGGCCAGAACGGCCGCGCAGGAAAAGGCTTTATGCGTGCTGTTCAGCGGGAAGCGTTCGTCGCCACGATGCTGCCACGTCAGGCCGGAATCCGTATCGATCACCGCCACTCCGACCCTAGCCTGAAGCGTGGTCTCCTCTTGGGTTACAGCGAGGTCGAGGATTCCCGTATCCATGGCATATGCGGATGTGCAGATGAGGCCAACACATCCGAGTATCGCCACAGGGACAGAGAGAAAATGACATTGAAATTTCATAAGCATTAGATTTGTAGCGACGCCGGCACCCAGCGATACAGCGTCGGAATCGACACGCCGAGGTTCTTGGCCACGTCCCGCGGCGGCACGCCGCTAGCCAGCAGTTTCTTGGCCGACTCGATCTTACTGTCGGTCATCTTCGGCTTGCGGCCCCCTTTGCGGCCGAGTTGCTTGGCAACCGCCAGTCCGGCACGGGTGCGCTCGACGGTCAGCTCACGTTCCATCTCGGCAAGGCTGGCCATGACGTGGAAGAAGAAGCGCCCGGACGGCGTGCCGGTGTCGATGGAGTCGGTGAGGCTCCTGAACTGGACGCCTTGCTTGTGCAGCTCGCCGACCAGATCGACAAGTTGCTTGACCGAGCGGCCCAGCCGGTCGAGCTTCCAGACGACCAAGGTGTCGCCCTCACGCAGCATTTCGAGCGTTTTGCCCAAGCCCGGACGGTCTGCCCGTGTGCCGCTCACCTTATCCTCGAAGACCTTTTGGCATCCGGCCTTGGCCAAGGCTTCACGTTGCAGCTCAAGGTTCTGATCCTGCGTGGAAACGCGCGCATAACCGATTAGCATGGCTTGCCTTTTGCCCGGTCGATGCGTTCCTGCACCACCTGCATGGCTTCTTCGTGGGGGTAAGCCTTGACGGCGGGGTCGTTGGCATCCAGGCGCACGGCTGGCAGTTGCTTGAGCAATTCCGGTAGCCATTGCTGTACCGTCTCCCACACTACATCGAGGTTGATGTCGAAATAGCCGTGGGCCATGCGATTGCGCATATTGCGCATGCTGCGCCACGGCACGTCGGCATGCGCCTGGGTGAACTCGGCGTAGCCATCCATCACCTTCGTCGCAGCCTCGCCGATGACGATAAGGCTCATGATGACGGCCTGCTGGGTGCACTTGTCGGCCAAGAAGTCGTCCCTGGCCATCCCTTCCACGAAGCTGCGTGCATCGGTTGCGGCCTGCTGGATGTGGTCGAGGTAATCGGGCAGACGGTTCTCGCTCATACCGGCTGCGCCTCCGCGAGCACCTTGGCCCGGAACTTTGGCGGCAGGTCGCCAGGGGTCAGCAAATCGACGTCCACGCCGAGCAGCGATTTCAGTTCTTCTTCCAAATCGCCCAAGTCCAACAACGTGGCACCAGGCAAGGCATCGACCAGCAGGTCGAGGTCGCTGCCATCCCGGTCGGTGCCATGCAGAACCGAACCGAATACGCGCGGGTTCGCGGTGCGGAAGCGGCCTACTGCTTCACGCACCGCGCTTCGCTTCATGTCAAGCACAACGGACGGTCGCATGGGCATCCTTTCTTATCGAAACTCGTTGAGATGATATGCAATCAAGAATAGAATTTCAAGAACCATTTTCGAGAATCGCAATGCCTTGATTTCGCGTGCCGCGCCGGGCGCTTTGGCGGGCTTGTCACAAACCTACGTTTTCAAGAAGAAGGAAACCGCATGCCCCGCCGTTCGATCCTGTCCGCCGCCGAGCGCGAAAGCCTACTGGCGTTGCCGGACACCAAGGATGAGTTGATCCGTCACTACACGTTCAGCGAAAGCGACCTGTCCATCATCCGGCAGCGGCGCGGCCCGGCCAACCGGCTAGGCTTCGCCGTGCAGCTCTGCTACCTGCGCTTTCCTGGCGTCATCCTTGGCGTCGATGAGCCGCCGTTCCCGCCCTTGCTGAGACTGGTCGCCAACCAGCTCAAGGTCGGCGTCGAAAGCTGGGACGAGTACGGCCAGCGGGAACAGACCCGGCGCGAGCACCTGGTCGAGCTGCAAACGGTGTTCGGCTTCCAGTCCTTCACCATGAGCCACTACCGGCAGGCCGTCCAGTTGCTGACCGAGCTGGCCATGCAGACCGACAAGGGCATCGTGCTGGCCAGCGCCTTGATCGAGCATCTGCGGCGGCAGTCGGTCATTCTGCCTGCCCTCAACGCCGTCGAGCGGGCGAGCGCCGAGGCGATCACTCGCGCCAACCGGCGCATCTACGATGCCTTGGCCGAACCGCTGTCGGATGCGCATCGCCGCCGCCTCGACGATCTGCTCAAGCGCCGGGACAACGGCAAGACGACCTGGCTGGCCTGGCTGCGCCAGTCACCCGTCAAGCCCAATTCGCGGCATATGCTGGAGCACATCGGACGCCTAAAGGGGTGGCAGGCGCTCGACCTGCCTTCCGGCATCGAGCGATCGGTGCACCAGAACCGCCTGCTCAAAATCGCCCGTGAGGGTGGCCAGATGACGCCCACCGATCTGGCCAAGTTCGAGCCGCAGCGGCGCTACGCCACCCTGGTGGCGCTCGCCATCGAGGGCATGGCGACCGTCACCGACGAAATCATCGACCTGCACGACCGCATCCTGGGCAAGCTGTTCAACGCCGCCAAGAACAAGCATCAGCAGCAGTTCCAGGCATCCGGCAAGGCGATCAACGCCAAGGTGCGGCTGTTCGGGCGCATCGGCCAGGCGCTGATCGAGGCCAAGCAAGCGGGCCGCGATCCGTTCGCCGCCATCGAGGCCGTCGTGTCTTGGGATGCTTTCGCCGAGAGCGTGACCGAGGCGCAGAAGCTCGCCCAACCCGAGGACTTCGATTTCCTGCACCGCATCGGCGAGAGCTACGCCACGCTGCGTCGGTACGCGCCGGAATTCCTCTCTGTGCTCAAGCTGCGGGCAGCGCCCGCCGCCAAGGACGTGCTCGACGCCATCGAGGTGCTGCGCGGCATGAACAGCGACAACGCCCGCAAGGTGCCCGCCAACGCACCAACCAATTTCATCAAGCCACGCTGGCAGAAGCTGGTGATGACCGACAACGGCATCGACCGGCGCTACTACGAACTGTGCGCGCTGTCGGAGATGAAGAATGCGCTGCGCTCCGGCGACATCTGGGTGCAGGGGTCGCGCCAATTCAAGGATTTCGAGGACTATCTGGTGCCGCCCGCAAAATTCGCCAGCCTCAAGCAGGCCAGCGAATTGCCGCTGGCCGTGGCCACCGACTGCGACCAGTACCTGAATGAACGGCTGACGCTGCTG
>DPSD01000720.1 GCA_003538495.1 Accumulibacter sp. | reverse complement strand
CCTTACCCGTAGACTTGGCACGGACGAGAAGTCGCCGTTGAAGGGGCGGATACTTATTGCCCCGAAGAAGGATGAAGCCCTTGCGCTCCTAAGCGCCCGTGCGGCCTGGAAGGTTTCGACTGCCGTTATCGTAGAGGGGATCATGCGCCTGATAACGACAAATCCGAAGAAGGACACTTCGAATCTCCTCGATACGGAGCGGAAACCGCGAAACGCGCTTGGTTCCTTGCGGAGCGACAAGTCTCCGCTACGCACCGTATACCTTGAGGGCCAGGATGCGGTTGTCTACACGATGACGCTGAACTATCTGATTGCATGCGAGAAGGTGTTCTGGTCAACGGCAGGGGCGGGCTCGTTCATAACAAAGACGGTAGGTGTGCAGGCTTTGTTCGATATCCTGCGCGACCTAGCAAAGGATGCGTATGAGGCGCGGGATATTAGCGTAGCATATTTTACGAATAAGCTGATGCCTGCGAGCGAGATTGATTTTTCGACCGATGCGTTTCGCAACGCGAGTGGCTCTGGCCGGTCTCTCATCCGCCGCAGTATATCGGAAGCCATTGAGTGATCCGCCAGAACTATTGCCGGTGTCGGTGCTAGCCGCCAGCGAGTGGGCGTGGCACGAGCCGACCACTACTGCTCATCGCCAACTGAAACGCTTGTTGCACCGGAGTCGCCGAAAAGCTGATATGGATAGGGCGTTCAGATCCATAGAAATAGAGGCGGTCAAACGGCAGGTGTTTCACGATCCAATGAGTGACTTCCTTCATGTCTTCGTCGTCGACGATGAAGTCGCACGCTGCTCCTCCGCGGCGGCAGATCAGCGCGCCGCTGCCCCCCTGCTCGCACGCCGCATGCTGATCAAGCCTTGGTGCAATGCGGCCCGCGATTTGCCGCGTTAACGTGGCGGACGCGAATCCATAGGTGAGGCGGATCGGACCGAAATATTCGATGACCGGGTCGAGGATCGTAACTGCCAAGGCGTGCAATGCATTGTAGGTTTTAGGGTTGAGCGGAAGATTCGGGAGTCCTAACCGTCGTTGTGTCTCACCACACTCGATGAAAGACCGGTAAGTGAAGTTGGTGCCGCAGCTTGCGTCAAGGTCAGGGATGGTCGTGCTTGGCACAAGGCGATAGTCAGCTATGGCGAGCCGACAGATCTCCAGCGACAACGTGAGTTGCTCTGCTGACGGCCCAAATTCCGAGTCGCCGAGTAGCCCCGTCCGTTCAAGCGCCTCATCAAACGCTAGCTGATTGACGAAGCCGGGGTAGTCCTCGTGGAGATAGCGGCTCTTGCGGTATAAGACTGGCTTCGGGTACTGCGCGCTTCCATACTGGAACACGTCGCAGTCCAGCTTGCGAATATTGACCTTGATGCGGCGGCTGAGACGCGGCAGTGGGTTATCGTCGAACTCATCAAGTTCCATGAGGGTGAGCTTCCCCGATGAAATGTGAATTTTGACTAGTTGCACCTCACTGAGCGCATCCCAAAGGATCAACCCGCAGGCCACGTACGCACGCAAGACGGCAGGTAGTCGCTCAACCATAGCGACGTGAAGCTGCAGAGACCGGTCGCCTTGGAGCCAGCCGAGACCTTGCGTGGCTGCAAGTTGACATGCCGTGAGAACCTTCGCTGGCTCGGCAGCATCGAGCAGCAACTGCATGCCAGCAGCCTCGGCCAAGCGGTAATTGCCGAAGAAGGCCTTGATGTCGCGCTGAAGTCTCGGTTCGAGTTGCCGGTACGCTGGCCGTTGCGCGAACTGTTGTGTCGCCAGTAGTAACCGCAGGTCGTTCGTGCGTGTCTCGGCTGCAATCGAGAGCAGGGACTGATTGTAGTGGCGGTACACGAAACGAAGAGCGGTCGGCAAGCTGCCTAGCTGACTGTCGATTTCGGACAGATTCGCAACTTCCTCAGCTTCTGGCGCTCGACCGAGGTCAAGCATGGTGGCCCATAGTTGGTCCAGCAAGGGTCGCACGGTCGCGAGCCGCTGTGCTGTGCGAGACATGCGAGGCCGGCGGAGCTCTTTGGATTCTATCGGCCGGGCGGACTTGGGCCAGATAGGCTTAGGAGAACCTGTAGCAAGGAGTCGTGCTGCCACATTCCGCCTGCGGTAGCGGCTTGCGCTGAAGCGCTGCTCGGCCTCGCTACTGGCAAAGACAAACGCTACTCCAGGCCCGACAACGAAGGCGTCGCGGTGCAGCACCTGCTCGACATAGTCTTTGAACTCGCCTTGGGAGAAATACTTCTGAAAAGTGTTTCGCGAAGTCCGATAGCCATCGAGATATGGGCGCCCCGGAATATCGCCGCCATAGAGCATCACGCCAACTGAAAGGGCTGTGCGCGCTAATCTGAAAGCTCTTGTCAGCGCCTCGACACGCTCCGCCGGATCCTCAATGACGTTGATGACAAAGCCGAGGTTGACAATGTCTGCCTGGGCAAGCGGCGCATCGGGCAGGAAGTGCGGGTCCCAGCCCTGGGCATCTATGCCTTCAGCCACTAGTCCGGAGATATCACCTCCACGACCGCATCCATAGTCGAAAAAAGATATTCCCGCGTGCAGCAGCTCGTAACGTACAAGCATTTGCACGGGAGCAGAGAAGCTGGTGCGCGACAGCGCCGTTAAGTGGCGTTGAACAGGGCCATCTAGGCTGGCATAAGGCAGCGACAGGTCTGTGCTAAGTTCATTACCCAACGGAACAAACTGATCGCCCACGAGGCGGTAGCCCTTGCTCTCAATGAGCCGGTTCCAGTTCAAGCGAAACCCGATTGTCGACGGTTCGTCGAACAGGCCGAGTCTCTCGGCCGTTGAAGTCAACGCTGCCCACACAGCACGCTCTGGGTGCGAGCTGGCTACAAGCAATTCCTTCCTATGGAGGATGGGCGGGTTAATCGTATCCCGGTAGCTCCTGAATGAGGCCGTGGAAACGGGGCCCGGTTGAAAGATCCACGCCGCGGCGAGCGTAGGGAACGCCGACTCGAAAAATTCAGGATAGGCCAGAAGTGAAACACGGCCGGAGCGAAGGTTCACCTTGGCGACGTTAGGCGCCTCTTCTACGGAAGCGACCATTGCCGCGATGGCCTGCTGGATCCTTAGCTTGGTTGCTTCGTTCTCGACGTGCTCAAGTGCAGAGAAATGGACATAGAATTCATCTACGATAGTTTTACCAGGTGGTGACTTCATGTTGTTGGCGTACCGAAGAGGTCGTGCTGCTCACTTACGCATTTAGGTGTCGGCTCCAGCTTTTGTCAAATAACGATCCGCTCGACCTCGTCGAGACTGACCTGGTCGTTTCGCCGATCGTAAAGGCCGGTGGTTCTCGCGCTTTCATGGTTGGCCATCTGCTGCGCCACCTCCAGCTTGCCGCCATTGCGCAGGTACTCGGTGATGCCTGTAGCCCGGAAGCTGTGACAGCCGATTTCCGTCCGTAGAGCAATGGCTTCGGCGTGCCGCCGGATCATCCGGTACACGTCCGCCTGGCTCATCGCGCGCTCGGTGAGTTGGCCCGTCCGGCCGGCGGCCGTGCGGAACAGAACCCCCCTGCCCTCACTGCCGATCTGCGCACCTTCGATGTAGGCGTGCAGGTACTCGTCGAGATTGTGATGGCAGGGCATTTCGTGCTGCTTGCCGCCTTTCTCGTGTAGGCGCACCCAGGTCCGTCGGCCTTGAACGTAGACATCCTGAACCTTCATGCCCACCGCCGCGCCAACGCGCGCGAAGGTGTACACCATGAGAGCGATCAGCGCGCGATCGCGCAGTCCGACCGCCTTGCTGGTGTCGATTCCATCAAGAAGCGCGCGGGCTTCGTCGGCGCCGAGCACAGGGGCCTTGCCTTTCTTGACCGAGTGTTTGGGGCCGCGTACCGAGCTGGCTGGATTCGCCGCGATGACCTGGCCAATTACCAGCCAGTCGAAGAGCATTCGCAGCCCCGCCAGGTGCAGCTTGACCGACGGCGCCGACAGGCGCCTTTGCAGGGTTTCGATATAGGTAGCCACATGAACCGGCTCGATGGCGCGCAGCTCGCGCAAGCCGACCTCTTCGCACCAGGTCGAGAATTCCGCGGCAGCGCGCGCGTAGGCCCTGCGCGTGTTCGGGTTGCGAATGTTGGCGGTGAAGAACTCGAGGGTGCGCTTGCCCGCCTCCGGTGTCGGTGAAAACAGCGCCGGCAGGCCAAACGTTCCGGACGCTGCTTGTATTAGCGATACGGCCATTACCGATCCTCTCGTGCGTGCCAAAGCCGCAAGATGTAAATGGCGGCGTCGGTCACCTCGTAACGTAGCTCGTAGTCGCCGACGATCACCCGCCGCACATCGCGTGGCGCGAATTCTTCGAGCTGGACGCCCAGCTGCGGGTAGGTCACGAGTCGCCCGGCGCCGGCGACCAGCTGTTGAACAATCTTCCCGGCAGCGCGCGGATTGACCGGCGCCAGAAAATCATGCAAGCGCGCCAGATCGCGCTGCGCACTGCTGGTCCACTTCAGGGCCATCGCTACTCCGGTCGCTCAAGACTGTTCGCCCAGCCCTCGATCTCGCTGTGCTCGACCAGTCGCCCGGCATCCACATCCGCCAGGCCTTCGAGCGTCAGCTGATAGCGCTTCGCTTCGAGATCGACCCAGGCCGTCAAGGCCTGTTTGACGATCCAGCCCCTGGGGCGCTCCAGACGTGCGGCGAGCTGATCGACCTTCTCGGCCAACTCGATCGGAATGTGGGCAGTTACGACGCGGGTTTCCATTGTTCAATCCTGGTCACTCATACGCAATCCAATGTAATCACAATGACTAAGTTTGTCCACGACGATCCGCAGTGCTCCGCCAGTAGTGAATGATAACGTCCTTTATCAGTCACTAACAGTAAAAGCGTTTTTGCTCTTGATTGCCGCCGCGACATTCGGCAAAGGGCGGCCAGTAACGAATGCCGGCGGCTTCTGCACGTTGGCAGCGCAACGCTCGTCGCGTCGGTTGCGGTGAGCGGAATGAAATCGCAGGCCGTTAATCACAACGACCCGCTTGGACCAACGTCAGCGCTCGGGCTTCAATTCCAACGATAGAGCGGGTTCTTGGCCACATAGACCGTAATCTGGTCGGCACCGGGAACAATTTTGGAGAGCGGGAAAGATGCCGTGCCGAGCGTATCGAACGTCCAGACGATTTTCTTCTCGCCCATATTGAGCTGGACCGTTTCGAGTTGAGTGACGTTCAAAGACTTGCTTTCACCACCCAGATTCACGACCCGGCTGGCTCCACCGGAAGCCGCATAGCCATAGGGGGCAAGCTGATTGGCCGTCGGTTCGCTCGCAAAGGCTGTCGTTGTGCCGGCGGCGAACGCAACAGCAACAATCAAGCCCAGCTTTGTAAAGGTGTTTTTCATGATGCTTCTCCTTGGGAAATTGAGTTGATCTGACCGCTTATGCCTGACCTTGCCTTGAGTCAAGGACATCATCAGGCAGCCGTTCTGCAGGGCAGGAGGCGTACTGTAGAAAACCGTCCACGTCGAATCGCGAACAGTCCGATTACGAATTCGTAATATCGGGAGCACGCCGCCTCTGTGATAATCCGCGCATGAAAATCTTGGTGGTCGAAGACGAGCCAAAACTCGCCGAATACCTGCGCAAGGCGCTGACCGAAAACAGCTACGTCGTGGATGTCGCGCATGATGGAATCGAGGGGCGCCACTTCGCGATTGAAGGACGCTACGACCTGGTCGTACTCGACGTCATGCTGCCGGGGCTGGACGGTTTTGCCGTCCTGCGTGACTTACGGCGCGAGAAGAACGTGCCGGTGCTGATGTTGACGGCGCGCGACAAGGTCGAGGATCGCGTCAAGGGGCTGCAGACTGGGGCTGACGACTATCTGGTCAAACCCTTCGCCCTGTCGGAGTTGCTTGCCCGTGTACAGGCGCTGTTGCGGCGTGGTGCCACCCCAGCGGCGGGCCAGGACCCCACGCTCCTCAGACTAGCCGACCTCGAACTCGATCTGGTTCGGCGCAAGGCCACCCGTGCCGGACAGCGCCTCGACCTGACGGCAAAGGAATTCACACTGCTGGTACTGCTGCTGCGTCGCCATGGGCAGGTGCTCTCACGCAGCGCCCTTGCTGAGCAGGTGTGGGATATGAACTTTGACTCAAATACGAACGTGGTCGAGGTGGCGGTGCGTCGGCTGCGCGGCAAGATCGACGACCCATTCGCAACCAAATTGCTGCGGACCATCCGGGGCATGGGCTACGTTCTGGAAGACCGCAAGCCATGAGAAGGCACAGTTCCCGTTCGCTCGGCCGCTGGCTATCGTGGTGGCTGGGCGTGCAGACCCTCACGGGGCTCGCTCTCGTCTGTATCGCTGTCTACGTCGCGACGAGCTTAAACTTTGCGGCCCGGCAGGATGAGGAGTTGCGGCATAAGCAGGAGGTGATCCGCCACCTCGTGGGGGAGATCGCAGTTCAGGCCGACCTGGCGAGCCTGCGACACAAGCTCGATGACTTCTTCGTCGGCCACACCGACACGGGTCTGCGTCTGACCGAGGCGGCCGACACGCTCGTCTATATGGCTCAGCCTGCTGTCGGCGAGTCTGGCCCCCAGCGCCGGAGTGTGTTCGACATTCCATCGCCGTGGTCGCCGACCGTCCTGCGCGCTGAGGTAACGCTGGATACCGGTTCCGATGCCGAATTACTGCGGCGGCTGGCCTGGACGCTGTTGGCAAGTGCTCTGGCGGGAGCCGTTTTTGTATCAGCGGGCGGGGCATGGCTGGTAAGGCACGCGCTTGCACCGGTACAAGACTTGGTGCGGCAGGCGGCCGCTCGATCGCCGGAGAACGTCGGGCAGCCGCTGGACGGTTCGGCGCAGGCGGAAGAATTGCAGCCCTTGGTCGCGCAGTTCAATGCCTTGCTAGCTCGCCTGGAAAATGCCTATCAACAGCTGGAGGGTTTCAATGCGGACGTCGCTCATGAGTTGCGCACGCCGCTCGCGACGCTGATCGGTGAGACCGAACTTGCGTTGTGCCGGCCACGGAGTGTGCTGGAACTGCAAGAGGTACTGGGCTCGAATCTCGAGGATCTCCACCGCCTTGAGGGTCTTATCAACGACATGCTCTTCCTTTCGCAAGCCGACCGCGGAGAACGTGCCCGTCGACAAGCTGTCGCGAGCCTCGCCGGTCTTGCGGCCGAGGTCGTCGAATTTCACGACGCCACGCTGCAAGAAGCGGGGGTGGTTGTCCGCATTCACGGAGACGCCAGTGGCGACTACGATGCGGCGCTGCTGCGACGCGCACTCTCCAACCTTCTTGCCAACGCAACGCGGTTCGCTGAGCGGGGGTCGGTCATCGATGTAGGCATCATGCTGGAGCCGTCCGGCGTGGTTCGCCTGTCCGTTAGCAATGTCGGGCTTCCGATTCCTGCAGAGCATATGCCCCGCATGTTTGATCGCTTCTATCGCGCGGACCAGGCGCGCGAACACGGGGACACGCATCATGGGTTGGGATTGTCAATCGTAGCGGCGATCGCACGCATGCATGGCGGCATTACATTTGTCGAAACGGCGGCAGGTCGGACGAGCGTCGGCTTCAGTTTGTCGGTCGGGAACCGTTAATCCATTAACGCCTAGCGGTGTAGCAAACGCAGTCCGTTTGCGACGACCAGGAGACTCGCGCCCATATCGGCGAATACCGCCATCCACATGGAGCCCAATCCCACTACGGTGAGTACGAGGAATACGGCTTTGATACCAAGTGCGAAGGCAATGTTCTGTATGAGCACCGCACGTGTAGCTTGCGAAAGGCGGATGAAGGTCGGAATCTTGCGCAAGTCGTCGTCCATCAAGGCGACGTCGGCAGTTTCGATCGCGGTGTCTGTCCCCATCGCGCCCATGGCGAAACCGATATCGGCGCGCGCCAAGGCAGGCGCATCGTTGATGCCGTCGCCGACCATGCCCACCGCTCCTTCGGCGCCGAACGTCTCGACCGCTTTCAATTTGTCCTCAGGTAACAGGTCACCACGTGCCTGGTCTATCCCGACCTGTCCGGCGATTGCTTCGGCGGTGTGCTGGTTATCGCCGGTCAGCATCACGGTCTTGACTCCCAGCCGGTGCAGATCAGCGATGGCGACTCGGCTGGAGTCCTTCACCGTGTCGGCAACGGCAAACAAGGCCAGTACCTTTTGATCGTCGATGAGCATCACCACCGTTTTGCCCTGCCGCTCCAGCGCATCAAGACGGGCTTCCAGTTCCGGGGAACAACGGCCCAATTCTTCGACCAGGCGATGGTTGCCGAGGTGATACGCCTGGCCGTCGATCGTGCCGCGCACCCCACGGCCGGGCACAGCGGCAAAATCGTCCACGCCCCGCTGCGGTACTGCATCGGCCTCCGCCGCTTTGGCGACGGCTTGCGACACCGGGTGATCCGAGCGTCCGGCCAGGCTGGCTGCCAGGCGTCGGCAGCGTTCAGCATCAACATCGGCGCGCACCTCGAAATCGGTTTGCACCGGTTTGCCATGCGTGAGGGTGCCGGTCTTGTCGAGCGCTAGCCACACCAGCTTGCGACCTTCTTCCAGATAGGTGCCGCCTTTGATCAGGATGCCGTGACGGGCGGCAGCCGCCAGTCCGCTGACAATTGTTACCGGGGTGGAAATCACCAGTGCGCAGGGGCAGGCAATCACCAGCAACACCAGCGCCTTATAGATCCAGTCGTGCCAGACGCCGCCGAGTAACCAAGGCGGAATCACAGCCACGGCTAGCGCGACGGCAAACACGATCGGCGTGTAGACGCGAGCGAACTGATCGACAAAGCGTTGCGTCGGAGCTTTTGCACCCTGTGCTTCTTCGATGGCATGGATGATGCGCGCAAGCGTGGTGTTGCTCGCCGCCGCCGTTACCCGGTAATCGAAGGAACCGGATTCGTTGACCGTCCCAGCGAACACGGGATCGCCTTCGGCCTTGTCCACTGGCAGGCTCTCTCCGGTGATCGGCGCCTGGTTGACGGTCGAGCGGCCACGGACAATTTCGCCGTCCAGCCCGATGCGCTCACCCGGCTTCACCCGGACCACGCTACCCACGGCAACGGCTTGGGCTTCCATTTCCCGCCAACTGCCGTCGGCTTGCTGGACGGTGGCCCTGTCGGGGGCCAGTTGCATCAGTCCCTTGATTGCGTTGCGTGCACGATCAAGGGACTTGACTTCGATCAGTTCGGCGATCGTGAATAGGACCATCACCATTGCCGCTTCCGGCCATTGACCCAGGATCAGCGCCCCGGTCACGGCGATGCTCATTAGCGCGTTGATGTTCAGGTTTCCGTTCCGAATGGCCACCCAGCCTTTCTTATAGGTGCTTATGCCGCAGCTGAAGACAGCCACAACAGCCAGCGCTGCAGCCACCCACCCAGGCAAGCCCAGCCAGCTCGTCGCCTCCGATGCGATCGCGGCAATCCCGGCCAGGGCCAACGGCCACCAAGGTTTCTTCGACTCAAGCGCCGTGGCCAGTTCTCCGCTGGCGTCCGGAACTTCCGGTTGGAAGCCGAGCGAACGCACCGCTTCCAGAACCGAATCCAGCGCTCCCGGCGCGTGCACCACCGTCAGCACGCGCTGCATCAGGTTGAACTCCATGTCACTGACCGATGGCATACCAGCGAGCTTGTTGCGGATCAGCGTCTCTTCGGTGGGGCAATCCATCTGCAGGATGCGAATGGAGGTGCGGATACCGCCTGCTGCCACTTCCGACGCGACCAGAGCGTGCAATGCAACGGGCTCGGAGGCTGCGCAGCACTGATTACGCGCATGACTGTGCCCATGGCCGTGGTCGTGGGGAGCACCCGAATGGTCGTTGACATGTTGATGTCTCTTCTCGTGCTCGCCAGCCATGGTGACTTCCTCAGTGAATTTGTGCTGTAGTTAACACCTTGAAGTCACTACAAGGTCAAGGCTTTTCGCGGAGGCATGAATGAAGATTGGAGAACTGGCGAGCGCGGCGAGCTGCACAACGGAAACCGTGCGCTTTTACGAAAAAGAGGGATTGCTGCCAGAGGCGGAAAGAACCGAAAGCAACTATCGCAGCTACGGTCCGACGCACGTTGAGCGCTTGCGATTCATCCGCAATTGCCGTGTGCTTGACATGGCACACGAGGAAATCCGAGCGTTGTTGGCGTTAATGGACGCCCCTGCCGACGGCTGTGGCGCTGTTAACACCTTGCTGGACGAACACATTGGCCACGTTGACGCGCGCATCGGAGAACTGCTGCATCTGAAACAACAACTCAGCGCGCTGCGACAGAAGTGTCAAACGGAGCAGTCAGTGGACGCTTGCGGCATCTTGCATGGCCTAGTGTCAATGGAGACCGAACCCCGGCAGAAACGGCAGTCCCACTTGGGGTAGCGACCAGCGCTTGTCACCGTCGCTTGCGGAAACCTATGAAGTATCCGGGCTAATATCCACCCATGATCCGTTCTGAACTCATCACCCGGCTCGCCGCCCATTTTCCCCAGCTGACCATCCAGGATACGGATCTTGCGGCCAAGGCCATTCTTGAAGCGTTGAGCAATACCTTGGCAAAGGGGGGCCGTGTGGAAATACGCGGTTTTGGAAGTTTCGATCTCAATTACCGGCCGCCGCGTACTGGGCGAAACCCAAAGACTGGTGAGGCAGTTCTGGTTCCAGCGAAAGTTGTGCCCCACTTTCAGGCGGGGAAGGAACTGCGTACCAAGGTCGACTCGGGTAAATGACATTGGAGCCTACGTAAACCGTTGTAGCGTGAAGGCGAATGGCGACGTCCTAGCCATGCCCCAAATCCCAAATCAAATGAGCGTCTACAAGCAATCGGTAGTAAGCTTTCAAGGCCGTGACTTGCGCTTGCAGTGCATTGTTCATCGCAGCGGTCGCTTGGCGACGCGCCAGTAGCAACGCTTGCAACTCCGCTTCACCGAGCGCATAGGCCCGCTGCATCAGACTGGCGTTCTCCTGCATGGCCGCCGCGCCTTCATTGGCGATTTGCAGGCTTTCATAGGCCCCTTTGGCCGTCGCGACGGCACTCGCAATTTCTGCTTCGAGCCGACGTTTCTTCAGCGCCACGTCCTGGCGCGAAACTTCGACCGCGGCAATCGCTTGCGCACTACGCGAATTACGCACGCTCCCAGGGATCGGAATGCTGATCGTTATCCCTGAAAGGTGCTCCCGACCTCCGATCTCTGAGGCTGCGTAGATGCCCAATGTAGGATCTGGAATTTTGTCGGCACGCGCTCGCTCCGCCTGTGCTTGTGCCTTCAGCATTTGTGCAAGCACGACCTTCATTTCATCGCTTTCAGCGAGGATGCGTTCCTGCCAAAACACCGCATCTTCGCCGCGCGGTAGCGGCGTTGGCAGCGCCATGGCCTGAGGGCCCACTCCAGGAAAGCGGGTGGATAGACTCGCCCAAGCCGTGACAGCCAAAGTTTTCACGTCGTTGTTCGTGCGCCTCTGATCGGCCAGTTCGGCGCGGGCGATGCTCACGTCCAGTTTCGAGGCGTCGCCCGCGCGGGCGCGCTTTTCTACCGCCGTCAAACTGGCTTGTGCTGATTGAAGACCGGTTTCGGCCAGCTCGCGGACACGCTCTGCCGCCAGCCAGTCTACCCATAGCGTTAGCAGTTCATGGGCCGCTTCCTGCAGCGCTTCGCCGTAGCGAGCCTGAAATTCTTCCACGATCGCCATGCCGATGTTGCGATCGGCTGCGGCTTTGCCGGGAAGCCGGATTGCTCGCTCGACACCCACGTTCCATTCGTTATAGCGGGGGCCTGCTTCCAGATTCCGCTGCTGTCCCGTAAGGTTGGTGGTCCATTCATACGGTGAGCTATCGAGGATGCCGGCCTCTTGCCGAGCAACTTCCAGGCCGGCGCGCGCGGCAGCAACGCCGGGGTCCTGTTCAAGCAGCGGGCGTGCAATTTCGGTTGGCAAGATCCCTGGCGGGTTCGCCGGCTGCATAGCCTGCAGGTTCCCAGAGAGCGCCAACAAACCGATCAGGAAAAATCGAGTTTTCATGCGATATCTCCCGCTTCAACGACTGGCGTCACCCAATAACGCAAGCCAGCGCCGGCAAGATGCTGGCTAATAGTATCGAGCAGAGTCGCCTTTTCGGCCGCATCTATGATCACCTGTACCTGCGTGGCGAGTGCCCGGCCGAGCACCTGTTCCATTTGATCCAGATTTTCGTGGTCTAGGCCATGAGCGGCCGTAGCCGAACTGGTAAAAACCGTCACGTTGGGCGACATGAGCAGCAGGTCGAGCAGTTTTTCCTCGACGGCTGGCGAGCATAGCAATGTCAAGCAGAGTTCAGGCATGGGGAACCTCTCGTTGCGGGAATGCGAAGCGTAAATACAGAATCGGCAACAGCATCAGTGTCAGCGCCGTAGCGGTCATCAAACCGCCGATCACGACGATGGCCAGCGGCCTTTGGATTTCCGAACCGGGGCCGGTTGCGAACAGCAGCGGAATCAGCCCGAACGCGGTAATCGATGCGGTCATCAGCACCGGGCGCAAGCGCCGCTTCGCCCCCTGCACGACGACATCTGCAAGCTTCATTCCCTCGCTATGCAATTGGTTGAAATAGCTGACCAGCACCACGCCGTTCAGGACGGCGATACCGAGCAACGCGATAAAGCCGACCGACGCAGGTACCGACAAATATTCGCCGGTGACCCACAAGGCGACGATGCCGCCAACCAGCGCGAACGGGATGTTGCTCAGAATCAGCAAAGCCTGGCGGACCGAGCGGAAGGTTGAGAACAGCAGGATGAAGACAAGCCCGAGTGCGACCGGCACGACGATCGCCAAGCGTGCCGCGGCACGTTGCTGGTTCTCGAACTGCCCGCCCCAGCTGATGCGGTAGCCGGTGGGCAGGGGCAGCTTCTGCGCAACGAGCGCCTTGGCCTCTTCCACAAAGCCGACCAGATCACGACCCCCGACGTTGGCGATGACCACGCTGTAGCGGCTGCCCATTTCGCGGTCGATCTTGACCGGGCCTGCGGCGCGCTCCAGGGTGGCGACACTGCTCAATGGCACCGTGCTGCCATCCTTGGTCGTGATGCGCATGGCGGCAAACTCGGCCGGCGAGGTGCGCACCGATTCCGCACCACGCAGCACAATCGGCGTGCGGCGGTTGCCCTCGATGACGATTCCGGTGCGCTGTCCCTCGATTTGCGTTCGCAGCGCGTCCTGAATCTCTTCGACGCTCAAACCGAGCCGTCCGGCCTGCAACCGATCCACCGCCACCCGCAGGTACTGCACGCCGTCGTTCTGGACGGTATAGACGTCCTGATTGCCGGGCACCGTCTTCAGGAGCGTTTCGACCTGGCTCGCGTGCGCGTTGAGCTTGTCGAGATCGGGGCCGAATATCTTGACCGCGAGGTCGCCGCGCACGCCGATGATCATTTCCGACACCCGCATTTCGATCGGTTGCGTGAAGCTGTATTGGATGCCGGGCATCGGGTCGAGTACCTTGCGCACTTCGTCCATCAGCGCCTCTTTGCTCTTCATGCGCCACTCGCCTTGTGGCTTCAACTGCAAATACGTGTCGGTCTGGTTGAGTCCCATCGGATCCAGGCCGATTTCATCGGAGCCGGCACGCGCAACGATACCGGTCCCCTCGGGAATTGCGTTCATGAACGCCTGGG
>DPSD01000722.1:12780-12971 GCA_003538495.1 Accumulibacter sp. | reverse complement strand
CCGCAGCGTGCGCCACCGCCCACGCCACCCGGTCGGCATCGGCGCCGGCGATCGCCGCCGGATGAACGCGGTCGTGCGGCCAGCCCTCGGCCGCTTCGGCGACTTCGCTCATCATTCGCACTGTTGCGCTCGGGAACAGGCCGACCGCGGTCTCTTCCGAGAGCATCAGGGCGTCGGTGCCGTCGAGCACC
>DPSD01000722.1:0-12435 GCA_003538495.1 Accumulibacter sp. | reverse complement strand
GGGTCATCGACTCGAGCATCTGCGTCGCGGTGATCACCGGTATTCCGGCCAGGTTGCACGCGCGAATGATTTCCTTCTGGAGTAGCGGCACGCTCCGTGCCGGCATCTGGATACCCAGGTCGCCGCGGGCAACCATCACCGCGTCGGCCGCGGCGATGATCCCGGCGAGGTTGTCGATCGCGGCGGCGGTCTCGATTTTCGGCACCAGCGCCGGCCGCATGCCGCGTTTGGGGAGCAGCGCGCGCACGCGCTCGACATCCCCGGCGTGGCGGACGAAAGAAAGTCCGAGAAAATCGACCTTGGCGGCGATGGCCATCTCCAGCGCCAGCGCATCGCGAGCGGTGAATGGCTCGACGTGCGCTTCGGCGCGCGGCAGGTGCATGCCTTTGCGCGAGCGCAGCGTGCCGCCGCGGACGACTTCGGTGCGCACGTCGCTGCCGAGCGCCTCCAGAACGCGCAGCACGATCGCCCCGTCGGCGAGGTAAACCTCGTCGCCGCGGCGGGTCCACTTCGCCATATCGGGCAGCGTCGTGGCGACGTGCTGTGCATCGCCGATGCCGTCGCCGCCGCTCAGGACAAACTCCTGGCCGCTCTCGAGTTCGACCTCGTCATTCGCCACGACACCGCTGCGGATTTTCGGTCCGGGCATATCGACCAGCACGCCGACGTTACGGCCCAGGTCACTGGCCACTTCGCGTACCAGTCGTGCATTGTTGGCGTGGGTGGCCATGTCCGAGTGCGCCGCGTTGAGCCGCACGACGTCGACACCGGCCTCCAGGAGCTGCCGCAGGGTCGCCGGCGTGGCGGTGGCGGGGCCGATGGTGGCTACGATCTTGGTTCGGCGCATCTGGTCCTCCTCAATTGCTTCAACGCCCGGGCAGGGTGTCGCCGGACGGCGGTCGCGGCGCGCAACCACGATCGCGTGCGGCAGGGAAATCGACAAATCGGCCGGCAGTATAGGGAGCGGCCGCAGCCATAGTCAATCACGGCTGCCGGCGCGGTCGCCCCCGGCGTCCCCAGCCGCATCGCCGTCGGCCACCGGTGGCGTGCCTGGTGGCACGACGGCCGGAGCTTGCGGGGTTGCCGCCTCGATCGTTATTGGCGTGGCGGCCGGGGGCGCTGCCCGGTGCCCCGGACTCTGGAAGTGGTCGGCGACTCCCCAGGCGATGGCCAGCATCAGCAGCAGCAAGAAGAACAGGAGCATCGGCGGTTCCTTCACAGACCGGTGGGCAGCCAGCCTGGGCTCGCGGGCGCTGGTGTCGCTTCGACCGTGGCGGGCGGCCAGAGTGGCTAGCTCGCCGGCGCGACGCCGGTCGCCGCGCGGGCGCGCTGCTTGGCGGCGATGTAGTCGGCATGGCCGATGTGGAGCAGGTTGCCGATCTTTCGCATCAGGTGTGATTCATGCGCGTCAAGATGACCGTCGGCGAGAGCGACCTGCCACATGTTCTCGATGATGCGGAGCTTCTGGGCGGCGTCGCAGGTCTTGTTGATCAAGGAAGTGAACTGGTAGTAGCCACTGGCCTGGCGTGCCTCGTGTTCGGCGAGCGCGAGCAAGCGGTCGATCTCGGTGGCGTCCAGCCCGAACTGTTGGCGCAGTGCGGCGGCTACGGCATCCCGTTCCTGGTCGGCGATGCGCGCATCCATGCGCATTACTTCCAGCAGCAGGGCGGCGGTGGCGATCTGCAGGGCGTGTTCGCCCGCGGCGTCGGTCTGCCGGGTCCCGGGTTCGATGAATTGCTCGAAGAACTCCTTGATGCTGGCGATCATGTGCGGCTTGTCTCCGGCTGGCGAGCGGCCATTCTAGCAGCGGCTCAGCCGCCAGGCGTCACGCGCCGCACCTGCACCGTCGCCGTCATTCCCAGGTACGCGTTGGCTGCGCCAAACCAGTTGCCGGATATCGGCGAGGCCTGGCTGGGGTCGCGTGCCACGCCGACGCGGATCAGCTGATCGCTGCCGCCGAGCAGGTTGTTGGTCGGGTCGAAGGTCACCCAGCCGGCGCCCGGCAGGTAGGCCTGCAGCCAGGCGTGCGTCGTTCCGGCGCCGACCGTGCCGCTCTCCCCGCCGCCGACGTGGCCGCTCAGGCCGCTGCTTCCCTGGTCGCTATCCAGCGCCTGGTCATACAGGTAGCCGGAGACGAAGCGGGTGGCGACTCCCAGCCGCCGCATGGCTTCCATCATCAGCAGCGCGAAATCGCGGCAGCTGCCGGTGCCCAGGCCCAGCGTCTGCAACGGCGTTTGCGTGCCTTCCTGTTCGCGCTGCGCGTAGCCGAAATGGTCACGAATGAACTGGTTCATGTGCAGCAACAGGTCGCGTGTACCGGTTGGCCCGTCGGTGCGCATGAACTGGCGAGCCCAGTGGGTCAGTACGCCCTCGGGGTCGTCGTGGTGCGGGCGCATGTAGTGTTCGAGGTCGAAACGCTCTTCGACGGAATAAGCAAAGGGAAAGATCAGCGCGCTGGGCGAGAGCTGGAGTTCGGGATAGGCGCTGCGCGCCTGTTCGATGGTGAATGAGCAGACGATCTTCAGTTCCGTGGCCGCGCCCAGTGGCGTCACCAGCGCCACCGAGTTGGAGTGCGGGTCCTGGATCATCCGCACGACTGCTTCAGGACTGACCTGCAAGTCGGTCGCCAGCACCCTCTGGTCGTGGCTGTCGCGCGGGCGGAACATCACCCGGTGCTCGCCGAAAGTCACCGGCGAGCTGTACCGGTAGCAGGTGGTGTGGATGATGTCGTAGTGAACGGGCATGGGTTTCCAGGTGGTCAAGGGGTGGCTGGCGTTCGATCGTGTTTCTCGCCAGCGCCGGGATAGTCAGCAACAGGGGCGAAAAAAAAAGCCTGTCGCCGGCAAAGGCGACAGGCCTGTCACATCGATGGGCTTGGCCTGCCTGCGGCTACGCCTGCTCGCCGCTCAGCGCGCGCTGCAGCTGCTCGAGAGCTTTCGGATCTTCGATGGTCGTCAGATCGCCCGGGTCGCGGCCTTCGGCCAACGCCTGGATGGTCCGCCGCAGCAGCTTGCCCGAGCGGGTCTTCGGCAAGACGCTCAGGAAGTGCACGCGGCTCGGGCGAGCGATCGCTCCGAGGCTGGCGTCGACTTGCTTCATCACCGCCTTCTCGAGTGCAGCAACGAGTTCCGGCGTGGCGATGCTGTCGGCGCTCTTGACCACCGCGAAAGCCATCGGCATCTGACCCTTGAGCTTGTCGGCAACGCCGACGACGGCGACTTCGGCGATCGCCGAATGCCCCTGGATCGCTTCTTCGATCTCGCGAGTGCCGAGACGGTGACCGGCAACGTTGATCACGTCGTCGGTACGGCCGAGGATGTAGTGGTAGCCGTCCTGGTCCTGGATACCCCAGTCGAACGACGAGTAGACCTGCGGCTCGCGGAACAGCGAGAAGTAGGTCGACACGAAGCGGTCGTCGTCGCCCCATACGGTCGACAGGCAGCCAGGCGGCAACGGCGGCAGGATGCCGACGATGCCTTTTTCATCCCGGTCGCAGATCGTGCCGTCTTCGCGGAAGATCTTCAGGTTGTAACCGTAGACCGGGAAACTCGGTGTGCCGAAGCGGATCTCGGTCTTCTCGACCCCGGGCATTGCCGACAGCATCGGCCAGCCGCTTTCGGTCTGCCAGTAGTTGTCGATCACCGGCAGGCCGAGCTCGCCCATCAGCCACTCGTGCGTCGGCTGGTCGAGCGGCTCGCCGGCAAGGAACAGGTGCTTGAGCGTCGACAGGTCGTACTTGTGCATGTACTCGGTGTCGTGCTTCTTGAGGACCCTGGCGGCGGTCGGCGCCGAGAACATCACGCTGACCTTGTACTTCTCGACGATCTGCCACCAGATACCGGGGTCGGGGCGCAGCGGCGTTCCCTCGTACATGATGGTTGCCATGCCGGCGAGCAGGGGCCCGTAGACGATGTACGAGTGGCCGACCACCCAGCCGATGTCGGAAGTGGCGAAGAAGGTCTCGCCAGATTCGCCGCAGAAGATGTTCCTGATCGACGCCGCCAGGGCGACGGCGTAGCCGCCGGTATCACGCTGCACGCCCTTCGGCTTGCCGGTGGTGCCCGAGGTGTAGAGGATGTAGGACGGCTCGGAGGACTCCAGCCAGGTCACCGGCACGTCGGCGTCCATGAACTTGGCGCGCAGCGTGGCGTAGTCGACGTCGCGACCTTCGACCTTGTTGAAGCCCTTGTCCAGACCACGATCGATCATCAGCACACTTGCCGGTTTGTGTTCGGCCAGCGAGATCGCCTCGTCGAGCAGACCCTTGTAGGGCACCGCCTTGCCGCCGCGCATGCCGGCATCGGATGAGACCACCAGCTTCGGCGTCGCATCGTCGATGCGGGTGGCCAGCGATCCCGAGGCGAAGCCGCCGAAGACCACCGAGTGGATGGCGCCGATGCGCGCGCAGGCGAGCATCGCGAACGCTGCCTCGGCGACCATCGGCATGTAGATCAGCACGCGGTCGCCCTTGCCGACGCCGAGGCTCTGCATGATCGCCGCCATGCGCATCACCTCGGTCTTCAGCTCGGCGAAGGTGTACACCACTTCCTGGTCGGTCTCGGTCGAGATGAAGACCAGTGCCCGGTCATTCGGGCGCTTGGCCGCGTGACGATCGACCGCGTTGTAGCACAGATTCGTTTCGCCGCCGACGAACCACTTGGCGAAAGGCGGGCGTGAGAAATCGAGTGTCTGGGTGAACGGCTTGTGCCAGTCGATGAGTTTGGCCTCTTCGCTCCAGAAGGCGTCCGGATTGTCGATTGATTTCTTGTGAAACTCTTGAACTGTCGTCATGAGACTCCCTCTTCCAAAAAATGTGAACCAGCTGCACCAGTGGAAACAACGCCTGCCGAGTGTCTTTGTTCTAGTGCTCCCGGTCAAGCGTCCGTTTTCGAATTTCTGCCAAAGGCAGGCCCAACTTCAACTCCCTTTCCAGCAATTCGAGAAAGGGCAGTATTTCCTTGCCGAGCTTCACCAGGTGCGGGATGACCGCGCTCTCGTGTCCGGCCTTGATCAGGTCGATGGCGTGGCTCAGGCGCGGCGTTGGCAGCTCGGTCGACGCTTTGCTGCCACACGCCACGACGCGGTTGCCACCAGCGTGCTGCGCGGCCTTGAGGCGTTCTGCCGCCAATTCGAGCAAGGAAGCTGCGGAGCTTAACTGATCAACCGGGATGTTCGCTACCCCGACGCTGACCGAAAGATTCAGGCGCTGACCATGTACCGCGATGTTGGCCACGGCAAAAGCTTCGCGCAGGCGATTGGCGAAGGCCTCGCACGCCGGGTAGGGGGTGCCCGGCGAAACCACCGCCAGACTGTCGCCGGAATAGTGCCCGAGGCTGTCTTCCTTGCGCACCTTGTTGGCGATGATGCTGGCGAAACGCTTGTGCAATTCCCTCGCCAGATCGATTCCGAGATCTTCACGCAGCGCGTCGAATCGGTCAAACCCCATCACCAGTATGCTCACCGGGCTGTCGTGGCGAAGCGCATGCGACATCGCCTGCGCCGCCTGCACTTCGACGCGCTGGCGTGTCGGAAGTCCGGTGTCGGGGTGCTGCGAGTCGCGCTCGGGGTTCTCGCGCAGTTCGTTCTGGGCCTTGGCCAGGCGGAGCAGCGAGTCGATGCGGGCGAGCAGTTCGCTGGCGCCAATTCCGCTGGCAATGAAGTCGCTGGCGCCCAGCGCCCGGGCGCGCTCCTTGGCTTCCTCGTTGTCGCCGGCGATCAGCAGCACCGGCATCTGGCGCAGCCGCGCCAGCCTGGACGAACGTACCCGCGCCAGCAGGCCGTCGCCATCGAGTGCCGGCAGCGACATCGACAGCGAGCAGATCACCAGCTGGATCGAATGGTCGATGACCAGCGCCTGCCAACCGCCTTCGCCATTGATTTCTTCGCGAAAACTGTAGTGTTCACGAATCAGCTTGATCAGCGTCGCGCGGACGATCCGCGACTGGTCGACAATCAGGATGCGAGGCCGTTGCTGCGGGTCGTCCATCGAGTCTTGCGGTCGTGGCTCAGGCGCCGCAAATGTCGACGACCACCCGGCCGTGCGCGCGACCCTTGAGGTAGTCGTCGAAAACGCCGGGCAAGTCTTCGAAGGCGATACTGCGCGTCAGCGTGTGCAGGTGCTGCGGGCGCAAGTCGCTCGCCAGCCGCTGCCAGATGCCGGTGCGATAGGGCTCGCCGATGTAGCCGGAATCGATGCCGAGCAGGCACGCACCGCGCAGGATGAAAGGCATTACCGTGGTCTTGAGCGACGGGCTGGCCGCCAGGCCGATGCTGGCGATTGTCCCGCCCTGCTGCATGGTGCTGGCGATCCACGCCAGCACCTCGCCGCCGAGGTTGTCGACGGCGCCCGCCCACAGCGTCTTGTCGAGCGGCCGGATCCGCGACAGATCGATCGTCGACCGAAGCATCACCTTCGTTGCGCCTAGGTCAGCGAGGTACTCCGCTTCGCTTGCCTTGCCGGTCAATGCGGTGACCTGGTAGCCACGTCTGGCCAGCATGTCCACCGCCAGGCTGCCGACGCCCCCGCTGGCGCCGGTGACGATCACCGGCCCCCTGGTCGGATCGAGGCCGTTTTCCTCCATCCGGACGACGCCCAGCGCAGCGGTAAAGCCGGCCGTGCCCAGGGCCATCGATTCGTAAAGCGACAGCCCCTTGGGCAGCGGAACCACCCATTTGGCCGGCACCCTGGCGTATTCGGCGTAGCCGCCGTGGTGAGCGACCCCGATGTCAAAGCTGGTGGCGATCACTGCGTCGCCTGCCAGGAAGCGGGGGTCGCTGCTCGCTTCGACGGTGCCAGAGAGGTCTACGCCACCAACGCAAGGATAACGACGGATGATCCGGCCGGCACCCGTCGCGGCCAGCGCATCCTTGAAGTTGACGCTGGAGTAGGCAACCTTGATCGTGACCTCGCCCGGGTCGAGTTGCGACTCGTCAATGGTGACGAAGTCGCTTCTCGTCACACCTTCCTTCTCGTCGATCAGGTAGGCTTTGAACGGGGTCATGCTGCTTCCTTGCGGTGGCGGGCGGCCGCTTCAGCGCAACGACAGGCGTCGAGCGGCGCACGGATGATGAACGTCAAGGATTATAAACACAAACCCGGCAGCCTCCCGTGCGAAGCGGCGCTGGCAAGAGCCGCCGCAATCGCGGCGCGAAGTCAGGTCTTTCAATGCTCGCGGTAGCGCGACAAGAAATTTCTCCAAGCTCGCGGCACCGCGACAAGAAATATGTGTCGTTTGTTCCACCAATCGCACGTGTGGCTGATCGCCGACTCAAACGTGCTTTTTGGAGAAGTATCATATGTAAATTAGATGCTTGCAGCGTGATGCTGAGCGGGTTTCTTGGATGGCGAGGGCTTGATTGGGGGTTTACAGTGTGACATTTTTCACATAGATTTCGTCCCCATGTCCAGAAAACACCCCTTCGCATCTCTTCTCGCCGCTGCCCTGATTGCTTTCTCAGGGGCAGGCCTGGCCCACGCCGATGAACAGCAAAGGCCGCTCGAGGAACCTTCGCTCTTCGCGCGCTATACCAACAACGCACAGGACCTGATCCTCAAGGGCCTGGAACTGATCGGTATCAACTATCGTCGGGGCGGCACGGATCCGGATTCCGGCCTCGACTGCAGCGGCTTTGTCCAGCTTGTTTTCAAGGACGCGATCGGCGTGCTGCTGCCGCGCACTGCCAGGGAGCAAAGCGAGGTGGGGGCGGTTATTGACTTTCAGGAGTTGAAGGCGGGCGACCTCGTTTTCTTCAACACCATGCGCAACGCTTTTTCGCACGTCGGAATCTATCTGGGCGACAACCGTTTCATGCACGCGCCGCGCACCGGCGCCGAAGTCCGCATCGAGGACATGCGACAGAGTTACTGGGTGCATCGTTACAACGGAGCGCGCCGCCTGTTGGTGCGCTGAGTAGCGCAGCGCCGGGTGGCAAGAACCTCCCGGAAGCACCGTGAAACGACGCGACGCGTCGTTTTTTTTTGGCCACCAGTCAAGAACGATTCTCATTTACAGGCGTGATCACGGTTGCTATGATCTTCCAGGAGCCATCGTGGTTCGCATGCAATAACCTGGAGACATGACAATGAAGTTGTTTCTTTCGCGTTCGCTGTTGACCCTGGCGACTCTCGCGGTGGTGGTGGCGCTGCCCGACGCGCAGGCCGAAGAGAAGGTCCTGAACCTCTACTCGGCTCGCCACTACCAGACCGATGAGGCCCTGTACGAGGGATTCACGCGGCAGACCGGGATCAAGATCAAGCGTATCGAGGGCAAGGAAGACGAGTTGCTCGAACGGATCAGGAACGAGGGCGCTTATAGCCCGGCGGATGTCCTGCTGACCGTCGATGCGGCACGACTGTCGGCGGCGCACGAACTGGGGCTGTTTGCTCCGCTCACTTCGCCAACTCTGGAGAAGCGCATTCCGGCCAACCTGAGGACCGGCGACTGGTTCTCCTTCTCGACCCGCGCGCGGGTCATCATCTACGCCAAGGGCGTGATCGACCCCGATCAAGTGAAGACCTACGGCGATCTGGCGAACCCGCGCCTGAAAGGCAAGGTCTGCTCGCGTTCGGGCTCGCACCCCTACAACCTGTCGTTGATGGCTTCGATCATCGCCCATCACGGTGAGGCGGAAGCGGAGCAGTGGGCGAAGGGCGTGGTGGCCAACTTTGCGCGTGCACCCAAGGGAGGCGATACCGATCAGATTCGGGCCGTCGCCGCCGGCGAGTGCGCGGTGGCGGTTTCCAATACCTACTACCTGGCGCGCCTGATGCGGTCGGACAAGGCCGAGGATCGCAAGACGATGGACAAGGTCGGCGTCGTCTGGCCAGACCAGCAGGGCGTTGGTGCGCACATCAACGTCTCGGGCGGCGGCGTCTTGAAGCACGCTCCGCACCGGGAAGCGGCGGTCAGGTTCCTCGAATATCTCGCCAGCGACCAGGCGCAACGCTATTTTGCCGACGGCAACAACGAGTGGCCGGTCGTCGCCGGGATCAAGATCGACAATCCGGCGCTGGAGGCGCTCGGCAAGTTCAAGGCCGACAGTCTGCCGGTGGCGTCGCTGGCGATGTATCGTGCCAAGGCGCAGATCATTTTCGATCGCGCCGGCTACCGCTGATATCCTGCGGCGGGCGGCGGTGTATCGGCTTGCCGCGACGCGCCGTCAGCGGCGGCGACGGGCGATCTGGCGCGATAGCGCGATCAGCGGCAGGAGCCCGACGGCGACGATCGCCAGTGACGCGCTGGCCGCCTCGGCGAGCCGCTCGTCCGAAGCGAGGGTATAGGCCTGGGTCGCCAGCGTATCGAAATCGAAAGGGCGCATGACCAGCGTCGCCGGCAACTCCTTCATGACGTCGACGAATACCAGCAGGCCGGCGGTGAGCAGGCTGCTGCGCAGGATCGGCAGGTGTACCCGGCGCAGCGTCGCTGCTTGCCCGAGGCCCAGGCTGCGCGCCGCATCGTCCATGTTGGTGGTGATCTTGGCCAGGCTGGTGCTGACCGCCTGCAAGGCGACGGCGAGGAAGCGCACCAGGTAGGCATAGATCAGCGCGGCAATGCCGCCGGTGATCAGCAGGCCGGGGTTGCCCCCGAACCACTCCTGCCATTGCCCGGCCAGCCAGATGTCCAGACGGCTGACCGGAATCAGGACGCCAACGGCGATCACTGAACCGGGGACCGCGTAGCCGAGGCCAACCAGGCGGTTCAGCGCCCGCGCGACAAAGCCCCTGGACAGGCGCGCGCCGTACGCGAGCAGGACCGCCAGGGCGACGGCGATGACGGCGGTCAGCCCGGCCAGCAGGAAGCTGTTGCGCACCATGCCGACGAAATGCTCGCCGAAGCGTGCCTGGCCGTCGGCCAGCGCCAGGCGCAGCAGCAGGTACGCGGGGAGCAGGAAGCCGATCGTCAGCGGCAGCGCGCACACCGCACTGGCCAGCCAGCCAAGCCAGCCCGGCAAGGGGCGCCCAGCCCTCTGGCGGTGGCGTCCGGTGGTGTCGTGAAAGCGCGAGCGACCGCGTGAGCCGCGCTCGATCAGCAGCAGGAGCATTACGAAGAGCAGCAGGGCCGCCGCCAGCTGGGCCGCGGCTATGCGATCGCCAAGCGAGAACCAGGCGCGATAGATGCCGGTGGTGAAGGTTTGCACGCCGAAGTATGAAACCGTCCCGTAATCAGCGAGGGTCTCCATCAGCGCCAGCGCGGTACCGGCCGCGATCGCTGGCCTGGCCAGCGGCAGCGACACCCGAAAGAAGCCGCGCCACGGCCCGAGGCCCAGCGTGCGCGATGCTTCGAGCATGCCGCTGGCCCGTTCCAGGAAGGCCGCGCGGGTCAGCAGGTAGACGTACGGGTAGAGCACGAAGATGAACATGCTGACCGCGCCACCGAGGCTGCGCACTTCCGGAAACCAGTAGTCGGCCTTGCTCCAGCCGAAGGATTCGCGCAGGAAACTCTGCAGTGGCCCGACGAACTGCAGAAAATCGGTATACACGTAGGCCAGGACGTACGCCGGCATCGCCAGAGGCAAGACCAGCGCCCACTCGAACACCCGCCGACCGGGGAAGGAGTGCATGGTCGTCAGCCACGCCGTCGCCACGCCGACGGCCATCACCCCCAGACCGACCGCGAGGCACAACACCAGGGTATTGCCGACGTAGCTCGGAAGAACCGTCGCCGCCAGATGCGACCAGGTTGCGCTGGTCCCGCCGCTGAGGATATTGGTCAGAACGCTCGCCACCGGCAAACCAACCAGGGCAGCGACGGCAGCAGAGATGGCGAGCAGGGGATTGAGGCGCGGCTTGATCATGGTTCTATGCGTAAATGAGAATTATAAGCGGCGTGGAAGGTATCATTCTTCTCATCCGTAGCGTTACCGTGAAAGAAGCGGTTATGCATTCGCTGCGATAGGCGCTCGTACACCCTTTCGTCGACCGTACCCTGGTGAACCAAGTTCAGCATGTCGACTGTTGAACGGACTTGACCGAAGCGCTTGATGCGGCCAATTCGCTGTTCAAGTCGGGTTAAGCAATTTGCTGATCGAGCCTGCGCCGGCACCGGCTTGGTCGCTCGATGACTTTCCGCATCTGGCCACCGCCGGGCTGCGGCTGGTAACCGTACTGAAGCGCGCTGCTCAGGATGGCGTGGCTGGAGTCAATGGTCTGTTGTTCGGCCCGCCCGGCACCGGCAAGACCGAGTTCGCCCATGTGCTGGCCGATGCGCTCGACCGCGAACTGGTGGTCCGACAGTCTTCCGACCTGGTGTCGAAGTATGTCGGCGAAACCGAGCAGAACATTGCGCGGCTGTTCAATACCGTGGATGCCGAAGTCATTGCCCCAGCGTGCGGCGATGTTTGCCCGCGAAGCCCTGGGCGACATTGGCCTAGCCGAAGGTTTGCCGGCGCCGATGCTCAATCGCCTGACCACACAGGAGCAATTGACGGCGGGTGATTTTGCCAATGTCTGCCGGCAACGGGAACTGTTGGACGAGGCTCTGATGCCGGAGGAATTTCTGCGACTACTGGTGCAGGAATGTCGCTGGAAATCGGTGGCCGCGTAATCGGATGGCAGTATCCGTGTTCGATCAAGAGATTGGCGAACCCGCGATCCGCCATCACTAAATCGGGGCAAGAAAATTCTGCCCCGGTTTACAGCACAGCTGTGGCAAGAGTTTGCGAGGAGTGCAAATGTCTCATCCTGAACCGCCTGCAGCGCATCGGGAGGTTGTCTTCCGCCTGAGTTTTGGGTACATTCGCGGCCTTGCGTTGCAAGGGTTCGCAACGCCTGGCCTGGTCCGCGATATTGCGACCATCGCGCTGCTCTACGGCTGCTGGCGGTAGGGGGCACGGCTGCTGACTCATTGCTCCGCCGAGAGAGAGCGTCAACTGGAAGACCATAGAAACCGCCTCTCGCCGGGTCCTCCCGCCGATGTGCATGCCGCGACCAACGGCATGCGTTCGCTCGCCGCACTGGCGCACACCGACCCCGCGTTCCTCCGGCGCTGGCGCTTTGCCGCCGGCGCTGCTGCACTCGCCGACATGCTGGCCTTCGCGCTCCTGCACGGCGCTGGCGTGTCGCTCGAATTCGCGCAGGCGCTGGCCTTTGCCGCTGCGCTGCTGGCCGCGATCAGCGTGCTGCCAGGGATCCGCTGCGCGCACCGCTGGACGACGCTGTGCTTCGTCGTCGCGCTTGCCTATCCGCTGCGCGCCGGCGTGCTCTCGCTGTTCGCGGCGCAGTGGCCGCCTCTCGTGGCGATCGTGCCGGCGGCGCTGGCGGGCGCCTTGACCTTGCTGTTGGGCGGCACGGCGGCCGGCGCGAGTACGCGACGCCAGGATTTCGCAGTTGCGGTGCCCTTGGCGGTGGTCTACCTGCTGGTGCTGCGCCTGGTCTACCTCGGGCAGATCGAGCAATGCCGCGGTAGATCGGAAGAGCACACGTCTGAACTCCAGTCA
>DPSD01000515.1 GCA_003538495.1 Accumulibacter sp. | reverse complement strand
CATGAACCGGTCGCCGCGCAGCTCGCGCGTCACCGGCCCAAAGATCCGCGTGCCAATTGGCTCCATTTTGTTGTTCAAGAGCACCGCAGCGTTGTGATCGAACCTGACCAGCGAGCCGTCCATGCGGCGAACGCCCTTGGCCGTGCGCACCACCACCGCGCTATAGACGTCACCCTTCTTCACGCGCCCACGCGGCGCGGAATCCTTGATTGTGACCTTGATAATGTCGCCAACGCCAGCGTAGCGTCGTTTGGAGCCGCCCAGGACCTTGATGCACATCACCGAGCGCGCGCCTGTATTGTCGGCAACGTCGAGAACTGTCTGTACTTGAATCATCTGTCACTCCAACTTGGCCCGCAGCGGCGGTCAGTCTTGGAACCCGTAGGGGTAGAAACGCTCAACAAGGAGAGTAAGTTGGGCGCGGGGAAACGCGGCATTATAGCCGCTCTTCTGGATAAAGCAAGTTCTAGATTGCAACCGCGCGTTCGAGCAGCTTGGTAACAACCCAGGCTTTGGTTTTGGCGATGGGACGTGACTCCTGAATCTCCACCAGATCACCGGCCTTCACTTCGTTACTGTCATCGTGCGCGTGGTACTTGCTCGAACGCACGATGATCTTGTCGTAGATCGCGTGCTTGACACGGCGCTCGACCATCACCGTGACGGTCTTTTCCATCCGGTCGCTGACGACTCGGCCAACCAGGGTACGCTTGCTGCCTGTGGTCTCGCTCATTGTTGAACTGCCTTTTCACGAAGAAGCGTGCGCACGCGCGCGATCTGACGGCGCACTTTGCCAATCTGACTGTTGTTGGTCAACTGCTGCGTCGCAAGTTGCATCCGCAGACCGAATTGGGCCTTCAGCAGGTCGATCAATTCCTTGTTGAGTTCGTCGACCGTTTTTGCTCTGAGTTCACTGACTTTCATGATCAACCCACCATACGCGTAACGAAAACGGTCGGAATTGGCAGCTTGGCGGCAGCCAGCGCAAAGGCCTCACGCGCCAGGCCCTCGTTGACCCCATCCATCTCGTACAAGACCTTACCGGGCTTGATCTCCGCGACGTAGTATTCCGGGTTGCCCTTGCCGCTTCCCATCCGCACTTCAGCAGGCTTCTTGGAAATCGGCTTGTCCGGGAAAATCCGGATCCAGATCCGGCCACCGCGCTTGATATGCCGCGTCATGGCCCGCCGAGCGGCTTCGATCTGGCGCGCGGTCAAGCGCCCACGACCAATTGCCTTGAGCCCGTACTCGCCGAAGCTCACTTTCGCGCCTCGGGTCGCCAGGCCGGTATTCCGGCCTTTTTGTTCCTTGCGGTATTTTCTTCTAGCTGGCTGCAGCATCTGTCGTTCCTGCCTTTCTTACACGTTTCACCGGCGCCTTCGCGTCCGGGGCTGCCCCATCGACTTTGCCTGCGTCCTCCTGGCCATCGGCCTTGGCCCTTACGCCACGCAGCCTGTCGGCACCTTCGCCAGTCCGGGTAACACGGCGCGTCCTGCGCAGTTGCTCATCCGCCGCCGCTTCGGGGGAAGCCGCCGGTTGATCGTGGCGATTCACGATCTCGCCCTTGAAGACCCACACTTTGACGCCGATCAGACCATAGGTGGTCAACGCTTTCGATGTCGCGTAATCGATGTCGGCACGTAGCGTGTGCAGTGGTACGCGCCCTTCGCGATACCACTCCCGGCGAGCGATCTCGGCACCGTTGAGTCGGCCAGAGCTCATGATCTTGATCCCCTGCGCACCAAGGCGCATGGCATTCTGCATCGCTCGCTTCATCGCCCGCCGGAACATGATCCGCTTTTCGAGTTGCTGGGTGATCGAGTCGGCAATCAGCTGCGCGTCAATTTCGGGCTTGCGAATTTCTTCGATGCTGACATGCACCGGAACCCCCATGATCTTCTGCAAGGCACCCCGCAGCTGATCGATTTCCTCGCCTTTCTTGCCGATAACCACACCCGGGCGGGCCGAAAAAATCGTCACGCGCGCGTTCTTGGCAGGGCGTTCGATAAGAATCCGGCCGACGGAAGCATGTTTCAGCTTCTTCTTCAGGTACTCGCGGACCGCGAGGTCTTCATTGAGCATGCCAGCAAAGTTCTTCTTGTTGGCGTACCAACGCGACGACCAGTCACGCGTAACAGCCAGCCGAAACCCAGTAGGGTGAATCTTTTGTCCCATTCTTGTTCCTCAGTTGCCGACGGTCAGGAAGACGTGACAGGTCGGCTTGACGATCCGGTTGCCGCGCCCTTTGGCTCTCGCGGTAAAGCGCTTGAGCACGGTACCCTTGTCGACGCAGATGGCCGTCACTTTCAGCTCGTCGATGTCGGCGCCGTCGTTGTGCTCTGCGTTGGCGATCGCCGACTCGAGCACCTTCTTGATGATCGCTGCGCCTTTCTTGGGACTGAACGACAGAATGCTGAGCGCCTTGTCTACCGGCAGACCGCGGATCTGGTCGGCCACCAGCCGACCCTTCTGGCTCGACAGGCGCACGCCGCGCAAAACAGCACGAGTTTCCATATTCATTCCTTTACTTCTTGGCCTTCTTGCCAGAGGTGTGGCCTTTGAAGGTACGGGTCAGAGAAAACTCGCCCAGCTTGTGCCCAACCATGTTCTCGGTGACGTACACCGGAACGTGCTGCTTGCCGTTATGAACGGCAATGGTCAGACCCACGAAATCCGGCAGTACGGTTGACCTGCGCGACCACGTCTTGATCGGGCGCTTGTCGCCCGTCGCACGCACCGCGCTCACTTTATTAATTAGATGGGCATCTGCAAACGGGCCCTTTTTAACGGAACGTCCCATGGTTCTCTATCCCTTAGCGTTTTTGGCGGCGCTGCACGATCATCGACGTCGTGCGCTTGTTGCGGCGCGTACGATAACCTTTGGTCTTGGTACCCCAAGGACTGACCGGGTGCATACCCGATGCCGTCTTGCCTTCGCCCCCACCGTGCGGGTGATCGATCGGATTCATGGCCACGCCACGAACCGTCGGGCGAACACCGCGCCAGCGATTGGCGCCGGCCTTGCCGATCGAGCGCAGGCTATGCTCTTCGTTACCGACTTCGCCAATCGTCGCCCGGCACTCGACGTGCACTCGCCGGATCTCGCCGGAACGCAGCCGCAATTGCGCGTGCGCACCTTCACGGGCCAGCAACTGCACCGAGGTTCCTGCAGAGCGCGCCAACTGCGCCCCTTTGCCCGGAACCATCTCCACGCAATGGATTGTCGTCCCGACCGGAATATTGCGGATAGGCAGGGTGTTACCGACCTTGATCGGCGCTTCGGAGCCGCTGGAGACCTGCTGCCCGACCGCGATGCCCTTGGGGGCGATGATGTAACTGCGCTCACCATCGGCGTAACAGAGCAAAGCGATATTCGCGGTTCGGTTGGGGTCGTACTCAAGACGCTCGACCTTGGCCGGAATTCCGTCCTTGTTACGCTTGAAGTCCACCAGGCGATAGTGCTGCTTGTGACCGCCGCCCTGGTGCCGGGTCGTGATATGACCGTTGTTGTTTCGACCCGCGTTCTTCGACTGCGGCTCGACCAGCGCCGCGAGCGGCGCACCCTTGTGGAGCTTTGGATTGACGACCTTGATGACGGCACGGCGGCCAGGCGAGGTCGGCTTGACTTTGACGAGTGCCATCAGACGCCTCCCCCATCAACGAAGTTAATTTCCTGGCCAGAGTTCAGGCAGACGTAGGCCTTTTTCCAGTTCTTGCGCCGACCCATGACGCGGCCAAATTTCTTGTGCTTGCCCTTGACATTGGCAATCTGGACCGACTTCACCGAGACCTTGAACAGCAACTCGACAGCCCCCTTGACTTCAGGCTTGGTCGCATCGGGCGCCACACGGAAGATCACCTGCTCGTACTTGTCGGCGACATAGGTCGCCTTTTCCGAGATCTGCGGGGCAAGCAACACTTGCATCAGACGTTCTTGGTTCATCCCAGCATCTCCTCAAACTTGGCGAGCGCGTTCCTGGTGATCAACACCTTCGGGAAGCGGACCAGCGATACCGGATCGGCTTGCTGAACTTCCACGACCAGGACGTTCGGCAGGTTGCGCGAAGCGAGAAAAACGTTTTCCTCGAGCTCGTCGGTAACCACCAGTACCGACTCGAAGCCCATGCTCTTGATCTTGGTCAGAAAGAGCTTGGTTTTTGGCGCCTCGATCGACAGCTCGTCGACCACCGCCAGGCGATCCTCGCGGACCAGCTGCGAGAGGATCGCCGCCATCCCGGCGCGGTACATCTTGCGGTTCAACTTGTGACTGAAGTTCTCGTCCGGTGAACTCGGAAAGACTCGGCCACCACCTCGCCAGATCGGCGAAGATGACATGCCAGCGCGAGCGCGGCCCGTACCTTTCTGGCGCCATGGCTTCTTGGTGGTGTGCCTGACATCCTGGCGATCTTTTTGTCCACGGTTGCCGCTGCGACCGTTCGCCTGATAGGCTACCAAGACCTGGTGGATCAGCGCTTCATTGTATTCGCGGCCGAACAGCGTATCGGAAGCTTCGAGACGGCTCGCTTCCTGACCTTGCTCATTGATCAACTTGAGTTCCATTTATGCCCCCGCCTTGACTGCAGGGCGCACAATCACGTCCGACCCCTTGGATCCTGGAACTGCACCCTTGAGCAACAGCAACTGGCGTTCCACATCGACACGAACGACCTCTAGGTTTTGTTGGGTACGTTTGACAGCGCCCAGATGACCCGCCATTTTCT
>DPSD01000507.1:2939-4205 GCA_003538495.1 Accumulibacter sp. | reverse complement strand
ACAACCACGTGATCGACCAGGCGGACAAGATCAAGGTCAAGTTCCAGGCCGGCCGCGAGTACGACGCCAAAGTCACTGGACGCGACCCGCAGTCCGACATTGCCGTCATTGAAATCAAGACCGGTGACCTGCCACCGCTGGCCTGGGGTGATTCCTCACAGTTGGAGGTCGGCGAGTGGGTGGTGGCCATCGGCAATCCCTTTGGCCTCAGCCATACGCTGACGGTCGGCGTGGTCAGCACCAAGGGGCGAACCGGCGTTGGCATCAACGACTACGAGGATTTTATCCAGACAGATGCGGCCATCAACCCGGGAAACTCCGGCGGACCGCTGGTCAACCTGGATGGCGAGGTGCTTGGCGTCAATACCGCCATTTTCAGCCGCAGCGGCGGCTATATGGGGGTGGGCTTCGCGATTCCGAGCAATCTGGCCAAGGCGATTGCCGCGCAATTGATCGAGCACGGGGAGGTGACGCGCGGCTATCTGGGCATCGTGATCCAGCCGCTTTCGCCTGATCTTGCCAAATCGTTTTCCGTCGAACCGGGGAGCGGCATCCTGGTCGCTCAGGTCAGTGAGAACTCGCCAGCGGAAAAAACCGGCTTGCGCCAGGGCGACGTGATCGTTGCCTACCGCGGCCAAGCGGTGAAGGAGGTCGGCAGCTTCCGTAACCAGGTGGCGTTGACTTCGCCCGGAAGCACCGAAGCGCTGTCCATTCTGCGCAACGGCGAGCGCAAGACCTTGAACGTGACGATTGGCAAGCGCACCAAGGACAAGCTGCTTGCCCAGGGTCCGGCACAGCGTACCGAGGAGATCGGCTTGACCGTGCAAACACTGATGCCGGAGCTTGCCGAGCAGTTCGACGCCAAGCCTGGGGAAGGTGTCGTCGTTACCGAGGTGCGTCCTGGCCCTATCGCCTCCATGGCAGGTATCGAGTCCGGGAGTGTCATCCTGCAACTAGACGGCAAGTCGGTCGGGAGTGCGGCGGAGTTCGCCCGCGCGGTGAAGGACGGCAGCAGGAAGAAGCGTGTATTGCTGCTCGTTCGCAAGAATTCGACGCAACGCTACGTGGCACTCAGCTGGTGAGCGTCGGGGTGGTTGTTAAGGATGTCGGTCGCAGGACTTGGCACTTTCTTCGTGTTTAGCGCTCGAATGCAGCGAGTGCTAAAATGTAAGCGCCTGATCACGAACAGAAAGGAGGAGTCCAAATGACACAAGCTCTGACTTTTCCAAGTGTCTACGCTGTTGGCAGCATCGACGCGTATATCCA
>DPSD01000507.1:1285-2712 GCA_003538495.1 Accumulibacter sp. | reverse complement strand
GCAGCATCGACGCGTATATCCAAGCGGTAAGACAGATTCCGCGGCTTACCGAGAAGCAGGAGTTCGACTTGGCCACCCGCTTACGCAATGAAAACGATCTCGATGCTGCACGGCAGCTGGTCCTCTCGCACCTGCGCCTGGTGATCTCCGTCTCGCGTGGCTACCTGGGCTACGGCATACCCCACGCGGACCTGATCCAGGAGGGAAGCATTGGTCTGATGAAAGCGGTAAAGCGCTTTGAACCGGCACGCGGGGTTCGGCTGGTTTCCTTTGCCGTCCACTGGATCAAAGCCGAGATTCACGAGTACATCCTCAAGAACTGGCGGATGGTGAAGTTGGCAACCACCAAGGCGCAGCGCAAGCTGTTCTTCAACTTGCGCAGCATGCAGGTCAACCGCAGCGGCGTCGGCGCACAAGAGGCTGCCAGTATCGCGCAGCGTCTGAATGTCAAGCCTGCCGAGGTGGCCGAGATGGACACTCGCCTATCAGGTCACGACACCGCATTTGACGCCCAGGCTGATGACGACGAGGCCTTTGTTCCCTCCGCCTATTTGGCCGACCACTCGCGCGAGCCCGTACACGTTCTCGAAGGTCGCGACCGCGAACGTCTGTACACTGAAGATCTTCAGAGAGCCTTGGGCAGTCTCGACCCGCGAAGTCGTCGGATCGTCGAATCACGTTGGCTGAGGGAGGAAGACCCGGCAACCTTGCACGAGCTCGCCGGCGAGTTTCACGTCTCCGCCGAGCGAATTCGCCAGATCGAAATCCAGGCGATGCGGAAATTGCGAGCCAATCTCGCGCCGTTGGTGGCGAGTGCCTGACGCAGAAATCACTGTCATCGGAACAGACCGACGATGTCGGCTTGTTCCGAATATTTCACCGAAGCAACTCCGCTGGATTACCGTGAGTTTAGGGAAATTGAGATGTGCACTGGTCGCGCGGCCTCGCGTGAAGCGGCAAGCTTCGGGTACGCACAGCCGCCCCCCTCAGCGCCATTCCGGCTCGCCCCGACGCAATGACCGCTCCCACACTCGATCCTTCATTGCTTTTCCGTAAAGTGCCACTTCTTGTCCTCGCTATCGCCCTCAAAGTTCAGATCCTATCGAAGCGGCAACTACTCTGACACAGGGGGGCCGTTTCTCCGTTCAATCGAGACTCCGGCCAAATGCGCGACAAACGCAACATCTTCGGCGGACGCGGACAGATAGAGCGCAACATCTGCATGGCCGCACTTTAGACAGCGGCTTCAATGCCGTAATTTGCACTTACACTATCATCGCCTGGTGTTTGTTGGGAAACCAAAAAAGGTCACCTTCGTCGCGTGTATGAGCAAGCTCCTGACCATCCTCAAAGCCATGGTCAGAACTGGAAAATACTGGGACGATTCCTTTCATTTGGTTTGACTCGAAAGACAGTTTCCCAAACCC
>DPSD01000507.1:0-1034 GCA_003538495.1 Accumulibacter sp. | reverse complement strand
CTAAACCTGCCGCTCGGGCGGCCAAGATCACTGCGACGTAACGAACGGCCGCTTCCACCGCGCGGGATCTTGACGCGAATGGCCGCTCTGCAAAAGCTCGACCGGCAGCAATGGGTCGAATACGGTCGTTCACAAGCCAAGGAGACATCAGTTCGGCAGTCGTCGTCTGAGCGTCGTCGAGTTTGTATCGTTATCGGCAGCGGCTTTCAATCGTTTCGGCGAGTCGGTCCTATGTGGAGTACGCAATGAGGGTTCACAAGTGATCAGCCCGCAGCGCAGAGCCGAAGTCATCGACGCCTTGAGACGCGGTACGGTGCCCAAGGCGGGCCTGGATGCGCTGGCCGTGGGTTATGGCCGGCTCCAGGGAACGCTCGACCAAGAGTTGGACGCCGTAGCATCGGGGGGCCGCGGCGCCTTCAAGGCGATCCGCGGTGAATACGGCTCGGGCAAGACCTTCTTTGGCCGTTGGCTGCAAGAACGCGCTCGCTCGCGTGGTCTCGCGACCAGTGAGGTGCAAATCTCAGAAACCGAGACGCCGCTGCATCGCCTGGAAACGGTGTACCGCCGCCTGGTTGAGCGCATCGCCACGGCGGACAGTGGCGAGGGCGCCTTCCGGGGCATCGTCGATGGCTGGTTCTACGCGCTGGAGCGCGACGTGCTCGAAGACACCAGCCTGGACCCGACGGACGAGGCGACCCTGCTCGCCAGGACCGAGGCGCAGATGGAGGCGAGATTGACCGGTGTGACCAAGGTAGCGCCGGCTTTTTCAGCCACGCTTCGGTCCTACCGCCGCGCGCTGCAGGCCGGCGACAACGCCACGGCCGATGGGTTGATGGCCTGGCTCAGCGGCCAGCCCAATGTCGCGACATCGATTCGGCGCTCGGCTGGTGTGAAGGGCGATATCGATCACTTCGGCGCGACCAACTTCCTGTCCGGCTTGCTGACCATGCTGCGCGACTCGGGCTATGGCGGTCTGTTACTGGTCCTGGATGAAGTCGAGACCCTGCAACGTATGCGTGCCGATACCCGCGAGC
>DPSD01000509.1 GCA_003538495.1 Accumulibacter sp. | reverse complement strand
CTTCCATCAGGCAGCCATCGCCGACGAAGGCGTAGGTGAAGTGGTCGACGACCTTGTGTCCGCCGCGGTTGAAGGTCTCGCCGAGCAGACGCTCGGCGAGCGCCATGCCGACCGCGTTGGCAAGACCCTGGCCGAGCGGTCCGGTGGTCGTTTCAACCCCCGGCGTGAGCCCGGCTTCGGGGTGTCCCGGCGTCTTCGAATGAAGCTGCCGGAAGCGCTTCAGCTCGTCGATCGGCAGGTCGTAGCCGCTGAGGTGCAGGAGGCCATAGAGCAGCATCGACCCGTGCCCATTGGACAGCACAAAACGGTCGCGGTCGGCCCAGTGCGGGTTGGCCGGATTGTGCTTGAGGTGGTGGCGCCAGAGGACTTCGGCGATGTCGGCCATGCCCATCGGCATTCCCGGGTGGCCAGAATTCGCCGCCTGGACGGCATCGATGGCGAGAAAGCGCAGCGCGTTGGCGCAGCGGCGGCGTAACTTGCGGGATTCGGTGGGCACGGCGACCTCCTTCAATCAGGGCACGGAAACAGTCCTTGAGCAGCGAACCGCTGCCTGGCTTCAGCGCGAGCGGCGCTTCTTGTCCATCAGTTGCATGATCATCGGCGTGAAGATGATCTGCATCGCCAGACCCATCTTGCCGCCCGGACAGACGATGATGTTCGGCCGCGACATGAACGAGTTGTCGAGCATGCTCAGCAGGTAGGGAAAATCGATCCCGTGGGGGTTGGCGAAACGGATCACCAGCAGGCTTTCATCGGGCAGCGGGATATCCTGCGCGATGAACGGGTTGGAGGTGTCGACTGTCGGCACCCGCTGGAAATTGACGTGCGTCCGGGAGAACTGCGGGCAGATGTAATTGATGTAGTCGGGCATCCGACGCAGGATGGTATCGACTACCGCTTCGGTCGAGTAGCCACGCTGCGCCTTGTCGCGATGCAGCTTCTGGATCCATTCCAGATTGATGATCGGGACGACGCCGATGCACAGGTCCACGTGCCGTCCGACGTCCACCCGGTCGGTAGTGGCGGCGGCGTGGAGACCCTCGTAGAACAACAGGTCGGTGCCCGCCGGAAGATCCGTCCACTCGGTAAACGTGCCTGGCGGCGCGCCATACAGTTCGGCTTCGGCATTATCGTGAACGTAGTGACGACTGCGGCCACGGCCGGTCTCGCCGTACTCGCGAAACAATCCTTCGAGTTCCGCGAGCAGATTGGCCTCGGGTCCGAAGTGGCTGAAATGGTGGTCGCCGGCCAGGCCGGTCTCGATCATCTGGGCGCGCATCTCCTGGCGGTCGTAACGGTGAAAGCTGTCGCCCTCGATGATGGCGGCATTAAGCTGTTCGCGCCTGAAGATGTGCTGGAAGGCGCGCGTGACGGAGGTGGTGCCGGCGCCTGAGGAGCCGGTAATGGCGACCACCGGGTTCTTTATCGACATGCGGGGTATCTCCTTTTCGTTACCGTGGAAGTCGTGAGCGTCAGAGAAACAGCTGCGGCCGGCGTGGTGTCGGTCAGTCGTCTCGGAACAGGGTTCGCGTCGAGAACAGTGGCGACCTGAATGGCTGGTCCTCGCCGGTGGCGTGCTCGCGATGATAGCGTTCGATGCGCTCGACCTCGTCGCGCGACCCGAGAACCACCGGCACCCGCTGATGCAGGCTGGTCGGCTGTACATCGACAATGCGCTCGCCGCCGGTTGACGCCAGACCGCCGGCCTGGGCGACGATCAATGCCATCGGGTTGGCTTCGTACATCAGCCGCAGACGTCCCGGCTTGGACAGGTCCTTGCTGTCACGCGGATACATGAAAACGCCACCGCGCATCAGGATGCGGTGCACTTCGGCGACCATCGACGCCACCCAGCGCATGTTGAAGTCCTTGCCGCGGACGCCGCCCTGGCCGGCCAGGCACTCGCTGACGTAGCGCTGGATCGGTGGTTCCCAGAAGCGCTCGTTGGAGGCGTTGATCGCGAACTCGCGCGTTTCCGGCGAGATCCGGAGATTCGGGTGGGTCAGCAGAAACTCGCCGATGTTGCGATCGAGCGTAAACCCATGCGTGCCGTTGCCGACGGTCAGCACCAGCATCGTCGACGGGCCGTACAGCGCGTAGCCGGCAGCCACCTGCGATGACCCCGGCTGCAGGAAGTCGGCCACGCCAGGCGCCCCGTCACCAACATGCTCGGGGCAGCGCAGGACCGAAAAGATGCTGCCGACCGAGAGGTTGACATCGATATTCGAAGAACCGTCGAGCGGGTCGAAGACCAGCAGGTAGCGACCGCGCAGGTTCTCGGACGGGATCGGATAGATGTCTTCCATTTCCTCCGAAGCCATCGCCGCCAGGTGACCGCCCCACTCGCAATGGCGAATGAACGCCTGGTTGGCCAGCACGTCCAGTTTCTTCTGTGCTTCACCCTGAACGTTTTCCTGCCCGGCATCGCCAAGGACGTCGGCCAGCGAGCCACGCGACACGCCCTGCGCAATCGCCTTGCACGAGCGCACAATGTCGCTGATCAGCATCGAAAAATCGCCAGCCAGCGCCGGATTGCGGCGCTGCTCCTCGACCAGAAACTTGTTAACGTTGGTGCGTCCGCATAGCATGGCGCTACTCCAGAAGATGAAAGTTTCGTAAGTCGCGATACGAACCTGATTCTAGCGGCCTGATCGAAAAACTCTAGTTAAAGCTATTGTTCGTTTTGTTTAAGAAAACATAACCAATGAGAAACGCCACGATCCGCCAGTTGCAAATCTTTTCGGTGGCCGCCGGCCACCTGTCGTTTGCGCGTGCCGCGGAGAACCTGCATCTGACGCACGCGGCGATCTCGCTGCAGATCAAGCAACTCGAAGACGTTTGCGGCGCGCTGCTGTTCGAGCGCATCGGCAAACGCGTCTTCCTCACCGAGGCGGGCGAGATCCTGCTCGAACATGCACGCCAGGTTCTGCAGTCGCTGAAAGACGCCGACGAGGCGCTGCTGGCGTTGAAGGGCTTGAAGGGCGGACGCATCGCCGTCGCCGTCGCCAGCACCGCCGAGTACTTCGCGCCGGGACTGCTGGCGCAGTTTCGCAAGACGCAGGCCGACGTACGCATCCGCCTGCTGATCGACAACCGTGACACGGTGAGTCGCCTGCTGGCCGGCAACGAGGTGGACCTGGCGATCATGGGCCGTCCGCCCGCGACGCTCGACGCCACTTCCGTAGCTTTCGCACCGCACCCGCTGGTAATCGTCGCCAGCACGGAGCATCCCTTGACCCGGCGTGCAAGCGTCGCCGTCGAAGACCTCGCCAGCGAAACGCTGATCGTTCGCGAAGCGGGGTCGGGAACGCGCTCGGCGATGGAGGAGTTCTTTCGCGACCGTTCGATCAAGCCACGGATCGGCATGGAAATGGGCAGCAACGAAGCGATCAAGCAGGCGGTTGTCGCGGGACTGGGGATCAGCTTCATTTCCCAGCACACGCTCGGACTCGAACTGAGCGCCGGACGTCTGGGGATCCTGAAAGTGGAAGGAACGCCGGTGATGCGTCGCTGGCATATCGTCCGCCACCGCAGCAAGCACCTGACTCCCGCGCTGGCCGCTTTCTGGGACTTCGTTCTGGAATTTGCGCCGGCCTACCTGCGCAAACTGGCCTGACCGAAGACCCCGGGAAGCATTCCGGCATACCGCTGGAAAGCGACTCGAGCGCGCCGGCAGCCGACGCTTTCCCCGGTCAGGCAAAGCCGGTGCGGACCGTCTCGGCGAGTGGCAGACGCGCGGGTTGCGGGCGGTGCACCGGGAAGACGATCCTGGCGATGCAGCCGGACTGCTCCTCACCGCTGGCGCCAACCGTGTTCGGCCGCAGACTGGCTGCGGCTTGATGGACTTCGGCGATTTCACGAACGATCGCCAGCCCGAGCCCGCTCCCCTCGCCGTCCCTTCCCTCGGCCCGGTAGAAGCGGTCAAAGACCTTGTGCGAGTCTTCGTCGGAAATTCCGCTGCCGCTGTCTTCGACCTCAAGCAGGGCGAAATCTCCCTGGGTGACTACGCGTGCGGTAACCCGTCCGCCAGCGGGCGTGTAGCGCAGCGCGTTGTCCAGCAGATTGTTGATCATTTCTCGCAACAGAAACGCATTGCCGAGGATGGGCACCGCGCCGGCGGGCTCGTAACCCAGATCGATGCGCTTTTCGAGCGCCTGGACGACCCATGTCTCGACGATTTCGCGCAGTATGTGATCGAGATCGAGCACTGCCAGCGTTTGCGGCGAGTGCCCACTGGCCTCGGCGCGCGCCAGCGCCAGTAACTGGTCGACCAGGTGCGAGGCGCGGTCCACACCGGTCAGAATCTGCCTGAGGGCATGCCGCAACTCGGCCGGGTCACGCTCGCGCATCGCCAGTTGCGCCTGCGTCTTCAGGCCGGTGAGTGGCGTCCGCATCTGGTGGGCGGCATTGGCGATGAAGCGCCGCTGCGCGTCGACGTTGTGCTGCATGCGCGCCAGCATCGAGTTGAATGCTTCGGTCAGCGGCCGCAATTCCTCGGGGACGCGACCCAGCGAGATCGGCGAGAGGTCGGCTTCACGGCGCGCCTCGATGCGGTTCCGCAGCCGGGTCAAGGGGCGCAATCCCTGCGACAGGCCGAACCACACCAGAACGACGGCCAGGGGAATGATCACGAACTGGGGCAGGATCACACTGGCAATGATCTTGTTGGCCAGCTGCGAGCGTTTTTCGGTCGTTTCCCCTACTTCGATCAGCACCCAGCGGTCGGCCGACTCAGCGCTGGCGAACAGGTACATGTAGGCGACGCGCAGCGCCTGCCCACGGTACTCGTCATCGCGGAAATGAATCTCGCCGTGCTCATTCTTCAGCGCGCTGCCAGGAAGCTGCGGCGCCGGCAGTTCCGGGTCGCCGGCGATCAGCGCGCCGTGACCGTCGAGCAAATGAAAATAGACGTTGTCGATCTCGTCGGAGCGCAGGAAGACCTGTGCCATTTCGGGCAGCGCCAACTGCGGATAACCCTTGTCGAAAACGACCTGGCGCGAGATCGCCGACACATGTTCGCGCAGTGACTGATCGTAGGGGTAGCTGGCGACGCTGTTGGCGAAATAATGGGTGAAGGCAATGCTGATCGGCCACACGAAAAGCAGCGGTGCCAGCATCCAGTCCAGGATCTCGCCGAACAGCGAGCGCTGGACGTCAGGGTCTTGTCTCTTCCGCAGGTTTCTCAAGGTAGTATCCGAGACCGCGCACGGTGGTGATATTGACGCCGGTGGCTTCGAGCTTCTTGCGCAAGCGGTGGATATAGACCTCGATGGCGTTGTGACTCACCTCCTCACCCCAGCCGCAGAGGTGATCGACGAGTTGGTCCTTGCTGACCAGCCGCTTGGTCCGTGACAGAAGGATCTCGAGCAGCCCAAGCTCGCGGGCGGAAAGATCGAGCATCTGGCCATTCACCAGCGCACACCGATCGGTCTGATCGAAAGTCAGCGCGCCGCACTCGATCAGCCGTGCCGTACCCGACGAGCGGCGGCTCAGCGCCCGCACACGCGCCTCCAGTTCAGGCAGCTCGAAGGGTTTGGCCATGTAGTCGTCAGCGCCCAGATCAAGCCCCTTGACCCGATCGTCGATGCCATCAAGCGCGGTCAGGATCAACACCGGCGTTGTCGACTTGCGGGCGCGCAAGCGGCGCAAGACGTCCAGTCCGGGCAGTCTGGGCAGGCCCAGGTCGAGGATCACCAGATCGTACACATTGGTCATCAGGGCGGTATCGGCGTCGATGCCGTTAGCCGCGCAATCGACTGCGTAACCCGCCTTGCGCAGTGAGCGGCAGAGGCCATCGGCAATGATTCGGTCGTCTTCAACGAGGAGGATACGCATCGTTCTCCCTTCCCGGCCCGGCGTACGTAAGCTGCCTGTAAGCCCCAACCCCTAGGCTACGCACGCTGTTCTCCATTTCATGGTCTTGGGAGTTCTGGTTCCGACCAGAACCCGGGGAGGATCCGGCTACCCACCGGCTACTCCCCGCCATTTTTTTCGTGGTCAGCAGCGCCGGGCCTGCGGGTATTCGGCCCCCGCGCACAGACTGCCAACTTTGCGAGTGTAGCATGCTACCGGTCGTCTTCTTGCGTCGGCGGGGGATCGCGCAGAAGACTCGGTGCCGAGTTGGCCAGGGATCGCTCAGTCCCTGTCGTCGTCGGACTCGGGCCCAAGAGCGCGTTCGGCCAGCTTCACCCAGTAATTCACGCCGACCGACAAGATCTCGTCGTTGAAGTCGTAATGCGGGTTGTGCAGGGTGCATCCGCCGCTGCCGGGGCCGTTGCCCAGCCAAACGTAGCAACCCGGCTTCTCGCCAAGCATGTACGCGAAATCTTCGGCGCCCATCGAGGGAAGTTCCTTGTCGCGCAGCCGGTCGGGACCGAGCAGGTCACGCACGACGGCCCGGCAGATTTCGGTTTCGGCGGCGCTATTGACGGTCGGCGGATACCGATGATCGAAGCGCACCGAGATCTGCGCGCCAAAAGCGCTGGCGATCCCGCTGCATAACCGCTCGACTGAACGCTCGACCAGCGACTGCGTAGCCGGATTGAAGCTGCGAATGGTGCCGCGCAGCACGGCGTCGTCGGGGATGATGTTCCACGCTTCACCGGCGTGAATCTGCGTGACGCTGACCACGGCCGACTCGCAGGGGTGTACGTTGCGGGCGACGACCGTCTGCAGCGCCAGCACCAGCTGGCTGGTAACGACCAGCGTATCGACACCCTGGTGTGGCATTGCCGCATGGCAACCTTGTCCATGCACGAGAATTTCGAAGGCGCAGGTTCCGGCCATCACCGGACCCGGCATCACCGCCATTTCACCGACCGGGATGCCGGGCCAGTTGTGCAGGCCGAAGACGGCACCCATCGGAAACTGCTCGAACAGACCTTCGGCAATCATCACCGCTGCCCCGCCCTCGGATTCCTCGGCAGGCTGGAAAATGAAGTGGACCGTGCCGTCGAAATCGAGAACATCGCGGTGCTCCGCCATGTAGCGCGCGGCGCCGAGCAGGATCGCGGTATGGCCATCATGACCACACGCATGCATCAGTCCGGCGTTGGTCGAACGGTGCGCGAAGTCGTTCTTTTCTTCGAGGGGAAGCGCATCCATGTCGGCGCGCAGCCCGATCGCGCGGCCACTGGTGCCCTTGTGCAAGCTGGCGACGACGCCGGTCCTGGCCAGACCGCGATGAACCCGCAGACCGCAGCTGTTCAACTCGCGGGCAACCAGATCGGCGGTTCGCAGCTCGTTGAAAGCAAGCTCCGGATGCGCGTGAATGTCGCGCCGAATCTCGGCCAGATCGGCGAGAAAAGGAATCGTCAAAACAGCCATGAGTTTGACCTGACAAGCTGGGGGCGTTCAGTGTAAGCGAGACTGACTTGCTGGAGGAGGCAGGCATCCGTTATGCTTGGCCACATGCATCTCGTTCTCATCAGCGGCCTCTCGGGTTCCGGAAAATCGATTGCACTCAAGGTGCTGGAGGATGCGGATTACTACTGCGTCGACAACCTGCCGTCGCAGTTGTTGCAGCCGCTGGTCGCGCAACTGGATCAGCAGGGCTACGCTCAGGTCGGGGTAGTGATCGACAGTCGCGGCGGCGACAGTTTGTGCACCCTGCCACCGCAGCTTGACGCACTGCGCGCCAAGGGGGTCGACTTGCAGTTCCTGTTTCTCGACGCCCAGGACGCCACGCTGATCAAGCGCTACTCCGAAACGCGCCGTCGGCATCCGTTGGCCAGCGACCGCCTGACGCTGACCGAGGCGATCGCCGAAGAGCGCGTTCGCCTGGCCGGCTTGGCGGCACTCGGTCACCACATGGATACCAGCGTCCTGAAGCCCAGCGCTCTGCGCGAATGGGTACGCCAGTTCGTTGCCACCGATGCTTTCCCGGACTCGCCGCAGGGCGGGCTGACGCTGCTGTTCGAATCGTTCGGTTTCAAGAATGGCATACCGCTCGACGCCGATCTGGTTTTCGACGTCCGCTGCCTCCCCAATCCGTATTACGAACAGAATCTGCGCGCGCTGACCGGCCTTGACGCACAGGTGATCGCCTTTCTCGAGGCCGAGCCCGAAGTGCTGCGCATGCGCGGCGACATCGCCGGCTTCGTTCGCGACTGGTTGCCCGCCTACGTTCGCGACAGCCGCAATTACCTGACCGTTGGGATCGGCTGCACTGGCGGCCAGCATCGCTCGGTCTACCTGGCCGAGCGTCTGGGACGCGAGTTTCGCAGTTGCGCGCGGGTACTGGTGCGTCACCGCGAATTGCCGCCGCCGGCGATGACTGCACTCGGCATCGCCTGATGCGCTGGCTCGGGCTGCTCAGGCCCGGCGACTGGCTGCTGGTGGCGCTCGGCCTGCTGTTCTGTGCGCTGAGCATTCCGCTGGCCTGGCAGGCGGGCGTCGCCGACAAAGCGATCGTCAGGCGTGGCGGCGAATTGTTCTCCGAACTTGACCTGTCGCGCAACGGCCGGATCGACGTTCCCGGCCCGATCGGCACGACCACCGTCGTGGTAGACAAACGTCGGGTACGCGTCGTGTCCGATCCCGGTCCCCGCCAATACTGCGTCCGCCAGGGCTGGCTGGCGCGCCCGGGAGAAATCGCCATCTGCGCTCCCAACCAGGTCAGCGTCGAAGTCCAGGGAAGCAAGCGCAGTTACGATTCGCTGTCGTATTGAGGGCGGTCGGGCGGCCGCGATGGCGCTGCATCACGCGCTGGCTTGCGATCGGCACGGATGGCGGAATCCGGGTTATAATCCGACGCTCAATCCGAGGGGCGCTGCAGGGCTGTCGTTCGACAGTTTCAGGCTCGGATTTCTCAAACGGCGCTCATCCAACCAACCCATGCCGGGCATGGGAAGATGGGTGGGCTCAGGCTGAAGTCCTTCGGCAGGCACACACCGCTTTCCATCCCGCACAGAGTTCTCAAGGAGCCTGCCGTGCTGGATACTGTTCGCCAAACGCAAGACTACGTAATTGCCGACCTCGGCCTCGCCGACTGGGGCCGCAAGGAAATCCGCATCGCCGAAACCGAGATGCCTGGCCTGATGGCGATTCGCGAGGAATTCGCTGCCGCCCGGGCGCTGCAGGGAGCGCGCATCACCGGCTCGCTGCACATGACCATCCAGACTGCCGTACTGATCGAGACGCTGACCGCCCTCGGCGCCGAGGTACGCTGGGCGTCGTGCAACATTTTTTCGACCCAGGACCACGCCGCCGCCGCGATTGCCGCGTCGGGCACGCCGGTCTTCGCCGTCAAGGGCGAGTCGCTGGCGGAGTACTGGGACTACACGCACCGCATTTTCGATTGGCCGGACGGCGGCTTCAGCAACATGATCCTCGACGATGGCGGTGACGCGACGCTGCTGCTGCACCTTGGCGCCAAAGCCGAAAATGACCCGTCGGTGCTTGCCAAGCCGACCTCGGAAGAGGAAACCATCCTGTTCGCCGCGATCACGGCCAAGCTGGCCAGCGATCCCGGCTGGTACTCGGCGCGCCTGGCGGCGATCAAGGGCGTCACCGAGGAAACCACTACCGGCGTCCATCGCCTCTATCAGATGCACGCCCGGGGCGATCTCAGGTTCCCGGCGATCAACGTGAACGACTCGGTGACCAAGTCCAAGTTCGACAACCTGTACGGCTGTCGCGAGTCGCTGGTCGACGGCATCAAGCGCGCCACCGACGTGATGATCGCCGGCAAGGTCGCCCTGATCGCCGGCTACGGCGACGTCGGCAAGGGTTCGGCGCAAGCCATGCGCGCGCTCTCGGCGCAGGTCTGGGTCACCGAAGTCGACCCGATCTGCGCACTGCAGGCAGCGATGGAGGGCTACCGCGTGGTGACCATGGACTACGCCGCCGACAAGGCCGACATCTTCGTCACCTGCACCGGCAACTATCATGTGATCGACCATGGCCACATGGCGAAGATGAAGGATCAGGCGATCGTCTGCAACATCGGCCACTTCGACAATGAAATCGACGTCGCCGCGATCGAGGGCTACCAGTGGGAAGAGATCAAGCCACAGGTCGACCATGTGATCTTTCCCGACGGCAAGCGGATCATCCTGCTGGCCAAGGGTCGCCTGGTCAACCTGGGCTGCGGCACCGGGCACCCGTCCTACGTGATGAGTTCGTCGTTCGCCAACCAGACGATCGCCCAGATCGAGCTGTTCACGCGCACCGCCGACTACCCGATCGGCGTCTACACGCTGCCCAAGCATCTCGACGAAAAGGTTGCCCGCCTGCAACTCAGGAAGCTCAACGCACAGCTCAGCGAGCTCTCCGAGGCGCAGGCTGCCTACATCGGCGTTCCCAAGGACGGTCCCTACAAGCCGGACCACTATCGCTACTGATCGAGCACCCGCGGGGGAATCGTGATGCGGCTGATCGTGCACTGGCTGCTCAACGCCTGTGCGCTACTCGCCGTCGCCTACCTGATGCCATCATCGATAGCGGTGGCTTCGTTCGCGGCGGCGATGGCCGCGGCGCTGGTGCTGGGGCTGGTGAACGCCGTCCTGCGTCCCCTGCTGGTGCTGCTGACCTTGCCGGTCACGCTGCTGACGCTCGGACTCTTCCTCTTCGTCCTCAACGGCCTGATGTTCTGGCTGGCGGGTTCGCTGCTCGAAGGCTTCGTCGTCAGCGGCTTCTGGCCGGGGGTCTTCGGCGCCATGCTGTACAGTATTTTCTCGTCGATCCTTTCCTCGCTGTTCGCCGGGCGGGAAGGCCACAGATAGCCTCGTGATGACAGACCACATTCCTACCTTCAGTCTCGAACTGTTTCCACCGCAGACCCCCGAGGGCTCGGAAAAGCTACGCGCCGCGCGTGCGCGCATGGCACTGCTCAAACCGCGGTTCTTCTCGGTCACCTTTGGTGCCGGAGGTTCGACGCGCGACCGCACGCTCGAAACCGTGCTCGAGATCCAGCGCGAAGGTCATCAGGCGGCACCACACCTGTCGTGCATCGGGTCGACACGCGACAGCATCCGCAGCATCCTCGAACAGTATCGGGCGCAGGGAATCCGGCATCTGGTTGCGCTGCGCGGCGACCTGCCGTCGGGGATGGCCAGACCCGGGGCGTTTCGTTACGCCAACGAACTGGTCGAGTTCATCCGCACCGAGACCGGTGACTGGTTCACCATCGAAGTCGCCGCCTACCCGGAATACCACCCGCAAGCCAGAAGCCCGCAGGACGACCTGCTGGCATTCAAGCGCAAGCTCGACGCCGGCGCCAATTCGGCGATCACGCAGTATTTCTACAACTTCGACGCCTACGCGCACTTCGTCGACCAGTGCCAGACGATCGGCATCGACGTGCCGATCGTGCCGGGGATCATGCCAATCAGCAGCTACAGCAGCCTGGCCCGCTTCTCGGACAACTGCGGCGCGGAAATACCGCGCTGGATCCGGAAACGGCTGGAAAGCTACGCCGACGATAGCGCATCGATCCGCGCTTTCGGGCTCGACGTGGTGACCGGACTGTGCGAACGCTTGCTGGCCAGCGGAGCGCCTGGGCTGCATTTCTACACGCTCAACCAGGACGCACTGACCAGCACGCTCTGGCAGCGACTCCGACTGTCATGAGCCGCTGACCATGGCTGCGCGCGAGCTACCGGTAATCGTCCGCTATGCCCTCGAACTGTTCGCGCCGCTTGGCACGCTGCGGGTCAAGGCGATGTTTGGCGGCTGGGGCTTCTACTGCGACGACCTCTTCTTTGCGATCGTTGCCAGGGACCTTCTCTACCTCAAGGCAGACGCCCAGAGCGCGGCGACCTTTGCCGCCGTCGGCGGCGAACCCTTCCGCGTGCAGTACAAGGATGGCCGCAGCGAAACGATGAACTACTGGACGGTCCCCGAAGACGCGATGGAAAGCCCGGCCGGGATGCAGCCGTGGGCGCGCGCGGCGCTAGCCGCCGCAGCCCGCAATCGCAAGCCAGGAAAGTAAGCCGCGCCGACCGCGGCGGCTCTGGCCAACGGGTCGCTGCGGTCGGCCGACAAAGGCTTCCCCGCTCGCCCGTCGTCCGGGCTAGAATTGCGCGGTTAACGGGCGCTGCTGGCCGACCTTTGCCGTTTGCGCCTGGGCAGCCGGCACGCCTGCAAGGGCTCGCGCCGACCACCCGCAGAGGGCGCATGAAGGACTATTACGCAGTGCTGGGCGTGCCCAGCGATACTTCCGGCGAGCAGCTGAAGCAGGCTTATCGCAAGAAAGCCGCGCAGCTTCACCCGGACCGAAACGACGCACCGGACGCCGCGGACCGCTTTCGCGACGTGCAGGAAGCGTACGAAACGCTTTCCGACGCCAGTCGGCGGCACGCCTATGACGAAAATCGACGCCGCAATCTGCTCGAGAAGCCGCTTGAGACCGCTCGGGAGATCTGGAACAACTATCTGGAAGGAGTACTGCATTGAGGCTGTCGCCATTCTTTGAAGAGCTGAAATCTGCCTACGAGGCAGAACTCGACGACCTGATGACCGACTCGGCGGGGCACGACGTCCTGGCGAAAAGACTGCGGCTGAAGCGCAAGCAGCTTCCCGAACTGCTGCCGATGATCGCGTGCAATCCGGAAATGGTGGCCGTCGCCTTCCACGACGGCATGGACTTCTCGGTCCCGAACTCGGCGGTGATGCGTGACCTGCTGGCACAGGAACCCGAAGACCTGCCGCCCTGGGAAGTGCTGCGGGAAACCGTTCACCTGCAACCCTGGGCCGCGGAACTGGCGGAAATCGTCCTCAAGGATCCTGACGGTGAGCGCTTCCTGGTCGTCACGGCGTGTCTGGAGTACCTGCACGGCCGCGCCAGCGCCTCCATCGAGCCGAGCCCGGGGCAGCCCCGCGACGACTTCGACGAGGAGGATCCCGACGCCGATGTCGATCTCGAAGAAGCCGGCGCGGACTGGCTTGCCGAACAGGGATTCGACCGCAAAGACCGCTATTCTGGAGATAGCTGATGAGCCATCCGGTCCTGGTGAAAGCAGAGAAACTGATCAGCGTCGGCGATATCGTCGGCGCCGAAGCGGCCCTGACATCGCTGGTCGACAGCGACGGCGACGGCGCACTGGTCATCGCCCTTGACGATTTCGCGGCCAAGGACCTGTTGGCCGTTCTCCGCGACTTCGATTCCTCGAAGGAATCGGTGGTCAGCCTGCTGGTCTTGCCGGAGCAGTTTGCCCGGGCGATCGTTCTCGAACGGCGCTACGGCGACGCCAGTCACGAGCGCCTGCGGTCGACCATCAATGCGGTCATCTTCCGCGCCGATAGCGATCCAGGCGAGTTCCTCGACGCGATCGGCGAAGTTGAAGGCGGCTGCGAGACGCTGGCCGATTACCTGAGCGATCGTGCCGAAATCGTCGAGTATTTCTTCCGCACCGGCACCTTCGGCTATTTCGACGACGGCGACGAAGCGGCGGCCGAGCTGAGCGACGACGAGCGCCTGGACGAACTCGCCGACCCCGACGCCAATCGCCCATTCCTCAGTCATAGCGAAGTCAGCGATCAGGACTGGATGCAACTGACCTGGACGCTCCGCTACCAGCATCCGGAGATCTTCCGCGACGTGCTGCTGATCCTGCGGGCACGAGCACGGAACGAGGAACCCGAGGAGGCCGAAACGGCGGGGCGTGCCAACGAACAGCGGCGACCCCCGGGGGAACCAGAGGAAGAGTCCGCGCTGTAGAGCGCCGACAGCTGCCCCCATCGGCCCCGACCCGACCTTTCCGGCAGGACAGCCTTCCACCGATGCCTGATGACCGCCGCCAGATCGCCGTTTTCGACGACCGGCCATTCTTCGAAAGAGCACTCGCTCTCGGCGTCCGCAGCGGCGTGCTCGGCGACGACAGCATCACCAGCATCCGCAACGACGGAGCGAAGGGAATGGTGCAGATCGCCGAGTATTTCGGCACCCAGTACCTGCGACCGAATATCGAAGAAGCGCGCATCCGGATCGTCAATCTGGCCAGCCTGTTCCTCGAAGAAAGCAGCGCCGGCGATCTCGAACGAGCGGCGCGATCGCTGCGCGACAACACCTTCCTGTCGCATTCGCGTGGCGGCTCGGAATTGATCAAGAGTCTCTGGGCAATGCCCGAGGATAGCTCGTTCGGAATCCTCGTCAGGCAGTCGCAGAGGTCGTTTCTCGCCGACTGGTCGCTCAAGAGCCACGCCGAGTACCGGCAGGCCCGCGAGCAGCGGCAAGCGCATCAGGTGACGATAGCCGCCGCGCTGTGGTTTGCCGAACGCCTCGGGACGCCCGCAGCGGAGATTTCGACGGTCGCTGTCGAATCACTCATCCGCACCGCCATGCTGCTTTATCTGAGCGGCAGCACGACCGCTGCGCTACCCAATGCCGCCGAGTTCGTGGACATTCTTGCCACCCTCCGCAAGAAGGGAATCCCGGGCAAGGGCCGGAAGCGCATCGCCGAGGCCTTCAAGTCCCTGCCAGAGCCGTACCAGGCGGTCGCCAGGCGCGAATTGAAAAAGGTCGAAAGCGAGGACCTGCCGAGAATCGTCGATCCCTCGCAGGCGATGAACCGGCTGATCCCGGAGCTGGAGCCCCTGTACTACTTGCGCGATTTCGGTCCCGAGGATGCCAGCCAGTTCGACGCCGCCGTCTCGGCGGACTGGCAGAAGATCACTGGCGGGAAGATCGACGACAATTCGCTGCTGACCATCTTTCTCTGTCTGGCGACCGATACGCCGCCCAAGGCGGCACTCAGCAAAGTCGCCGCAAGAAACGTGATCCGCAAGGTCCGGGCCGATGGCCTGCAGCGCCAGCCGGTACTGGTCTTCATCCGGGCATTCGCACCTTACCAACTGCAGCAAGACCTGGAAGCGCTGTGGGACGAACTGTTCCCGGAAGTCGAAAGCGCCCTGTCAGACCCGTCCGATACCGCGCTCGACCGCGCGCTGGCCTTCCTGAAGGAAAACTGCGTCGTTCGCTGATCCGCCGCGTGTGCGCCCGCTGCAAACTCCACACCTGCGCCCACGCGCTGGCCTGACCACCGGGCAGCCGGCGCCGCGGCGGTGCTGACTCAGCGTCGCGAGATCAGCCACACCCCGGCCAGGACCAGCGCAGCACCCACCATCTGGCTCAAGGACAGCGGCTCGTCGAGCAGCCACCAGGCGAAAGCGATGGTCAGCATCGGCCCCAGCGTTCCGATCATCACCGACCGGGCTGCGCCAATCCGACGGATCGCCGCCGACTGCAGGAACACCGGCAGCACCGTGGACAGCAGTGCCATGGCCACCCCGTAAGCGTAGATCGGCAGCGGCTGGCGCAGCGTCGACAACGGTTGCGTGGCCAGGAAGTGAAGCTCGGTGGCCAGCGTCGAGACGAGCATCGCCAGCGCCGTGAAGCGGGCCGAACCGAGCCGCTGGATCATCGGCCCGCTCCCCGCCAAATACAGCGCGTAGGACAAGGACGAGGCAAAGATGAAGGCCGAACCGACCAGCACCGTGGCCGTTTCTCCGGAAAACTCGAGGTCGTGGAAGAAGACCAGGCCGATTCCGGCATACGACAACAGCAAGGCTCCGATTTCGCGCCGCTGCAGCGTCTTGCCCATGAACAGCACGCCGATCATCACCGTCAAGGTCGGGTAGGTAAACAGGATCAGGCGTTCGAGGCCAGCGCTGATATAGCCCAGTCCGATGAAGTCGAGGATACTCGCACCGTAGTAGCCCAGCAACCCGAGGACGCTGAGCTGCAACCAGTCGCGGCGCGACAGCGGCGGCGCTGCGCGGCTGGCGTGCAGGCCGATCGCCAGGAAGAACGGCAGCGCAAACAGCATCCGTAGCGACAGCAGGGTGACCGGGTCGACCGGCACGGCCTGCGGGACCGCATAGGCGAGCTTGACGAAGATCGCCTTGAACGAGAAGCCGAAAGCCGCCACGACCGCCAGGGCGACGCCGTGGGTTTCGGAGGACCAGTGTTTCCAGAACATGGCAAGGCCAGCAAGACGTTGCGGACGCCGCGGGCGACGCACAGGGGGCGCCCACTGTACTTCAACAGCCCGCGGCCGGCAAACCCGCTCGCTGACCCGGCGACCCGCCAACAGACCCGGCGTCCGCCGACGCCGCCTGCGGTCCTGTACAGCGTGCCCGGCTGGCTTGAC
>DPSD01000673.1 GCA_003538495.1 Accumulibacter sp. | reverse complement strand
GTCGCCGCAAGATGCCGGTCACCATCCTGCTCAAGGCGATTGGCCTCAACCCCGAGCAGATCCTGGCGCACTTCTTTGTCAACGACCACTTCCGTCTGATGGACAGCGGGGCCCAACTGGCTTTCGTGGCCGAGCGCTTCAAGGGCGAGGTGGCCCGATTCGACATCACCGACAAGGCTGGCAAGGTGGTGGTGGCCAAGGACAAACGCATCACGGCGCGTCATGTGCGTGAACTGGAGCAATCCGGGACCACCCACATCAGCGTGCCTGAAGACTATCTGGTGGGCCGCGTGGTGGCCAGGAACGTGGTTGATCCGGACACCGGCGAGATCCTGGCCAAGGCGAACGACGAGTTGACCGAAGCCCTGTTGAAGAAATTGCGCAGCGCAGGTGTGCAGGATTTGCCCTGCTTGTTCACCAACGAACTCGACCAAGGGGCCTACATCAGCCAGACCCTTCGCATCGACGAAACCGCCGACGAAACCGCCGCACGGGTGGCCATCTACCGCATGATGCGCCCCGGCGAGCCGCCGACCGAAGACGCCGTGCAGGCCCTGTTCCACCGCCTGTTCTACAACCCGGACACTTACGACCTGTCGCGCGTCGGCCGCATGAAATTCAACGCCCGCGTGGGCCGCGACGAATCCACCGGTCCCATGGTGCTGTCGAACGAAGACATTCTGGCCGTGGTCAAGATCCTGGTGGAGCTGCGCAACGGTCGTGGCGAAGTCGATGACATCGACCACCTGGGCAACCGCCGCGTGCGCTGCGTCGGAGAACTGGCCGAGAACCAGTACCGCACCGGTCTGGCCCGCATCGAGAAGGCCGTGAAGGAGCGTCTGGGCCAGGCCGAACAAGAGCCGCTGATGCCGCACGACCTGATCAACTCCAAGCCGATTTCTGCGGCCCTCAAGGAGTTCTTCGGTGCGTCCCAGCTGTCGCAGTTCATGGACCAGACCAACCCCCTGGCCGAGATCACCCACAAGCGCCGCGTGTCGGCCCTGGGCCCGGGCGGTCTGACCCGCGAGCGCGCCGGCTTCGAGGTGCGCGACGTGCACGTCACGCACTACGGCCGCGTCTGCCCGATCGAAACGCCGGAAGGCCCGAACATCGGCCTGATCAACTCGCTTGCACTGTACGCCCGCCTCAACGAGTACGGTTTCATCGAGACCCCGTACCGCCGCGTGGTGGACGGCAAGGTGACCAACCAGATCGACTACCTGTCGGCCATCGAGGAAGGCAAGTACGTCATCGCCCAGGCCAACGCGGCGCTGGACGCCGAAGGCCGCCTGACCGGTGACCTGATCTCGGCGCGTGAAAAGGGTGAATCCATCCTGACCCCGGCCGACACCATCCAGTACATGGACGTGTCGCCGGCGCAGATCGTCTCGGTGGCCGCATCGCTGGTGCCGTTCCTGGAGCACGACGATGCGAACCGCGCGCTGATGGGCGCCAACATGTCGCGTCAGGCCGTGCCCACACTGCGCCCGGAGAAGCCATTGGTCGGAACCGGCATCGAACGTGTCGCGGCCGTGGACTCCGGCACCGTGGTGACCGCCAAGCGCGGCGGTGTGGTCGATTACGTGGACGCGACCCGCATCGTGATCCGCGTCAACGACGACGAGACGGTGGCCGGCGAGGTCGGTGTCGACATCTACAACCTCATCAAGTACCAGCGCTCCAACCAGAACACCAACATCCACCAGCGCCCCATCGTCAAGCGCGGCGACATGGTGGCCGCCGGCGACGTGGTGGCCGACGGGGCCAGCACCGACCTGGGCGAGCTCGCGCTCGGCCAGAACATGCTGGTCGCCTTCATGCCCTGGAACGGCTACAACTTCGAGGACTCGATCCTGATTTCCGAGCGCGTCGTCGCCGAGGACCGGTTCACCTCGATCCACATCGAGGAGCTGACCGTTGTCGCGCGCGACACCAAGCTTGGTCCAGAGGAAATCACTCGCGATATCGCCTCGCTCGGTGAATCGCAGCTGTCGCGGCTCGACGAGTCGGGGATCGTCTACATCGGTGCCGAAGTCGAAGCCGGTGACGTGCTGGTCGGTAAGGTGACGCCGAAGGGCGAGACCCAGTTGACCCCCGAAGAGAAGCTCTTGCGAGCGATCTTTGGCGAGAAGGCATCCGACGTGAAGGACACCTCGCTGCGCGTGCAGTCAGGCATCGCCGGTACCGTCATCGACGTTCAGGTGTTCACCCGCGAGGGTATCGAGCGCGACAAGCGCGCGCAGTCGATCATCGACGACCACTTGCGCAGCTACAAGCTCGACCTTGCCGATCAGTTGCGGATCGTCGAGCGCGATGCTTTCGCGCGGGTCGAGCGAATGATCGTCGGCAAGCCGGCCAACGGCGGGCCGAAGAGGCTGGCCAAGGGCACGCCGATTGCCCAGGAGTACCTCGACGGCATCGAGCCGCACCATTGGTTCGATATCCGGATGGCCGACGAGGAGGTGGCGCATCAGCTGGAGTCGCTGCGCGAGGGCCTGGAGCAGACGCGCAAGGGCTTCGATGTTGCCTTCGAGGAAAAGCGCAAGAAGCTCACCCAGGGTGACGAGTTGCCGCCGGGCGTGCAGAAGATGGTCAAGGTCTACGTGGCGGTCAAACGTCGCTTGCAGGCCGGCGACAAGATGGCTGGCCGGCACGGCAACAAGGGTGTTGTTTCGCGCATCGTGCCGGTCGAGGACATGCCGTACATGGCCGATGGCCGTCCGGTGGATATCGTTCTGAATCCGCTCGGCGTGCCTTCGCGGATGAACGTTGGCCAGATTCTCGAGGTCCACCTTGGACTTGCCGCCAAAGGCCTCGGCTTCAGGATCGGCGGGATGCTTCGCCGGCAGGCGACCGCCAAGGAGGTGCGTGCTTTTCTCGAACAGATCTACAACAGCACCGGCAAGTGCGAAGATCTCGACCAGCTCAATGACGGCGAGATCCTGGAAATGGCGGGTAACCTCGAAGCCGGCGTGCCGTTCGCAACGCCGGTTTTCGACGGCGCCAAGGAGTCGGAGATCAAGGCCATGCTGGCCTTGGCAGGGATGCCCGAATCCGGCCAGATGACGCTGTACGATGGCCGAACCGGCGAGCGATTTGAGCGCCAGGTTACTGTTGGCTACATGCATGTTTTGAAGCTGCATCACCTGGTCGACGACAAGATGCACGCGCGGTCGACCGGTCCGTATTCGCTGGTGACGCAGCAGCCGCTGGGTGGAAAGGCGCAGTTCGGTGGCCAGCGCTTCGGCGAAATGGAGGTATGGGCACTCGAGGCCTACGGCGCTTCCTACGTGTTGCAGGAGATGCTGACCGTCAAGTCCGACGACGTGAACGGCCGCACCAAGGTGTACGAGAATATCGTCAAGGGTGACCACAAGATCGAGGCCGGGATGCCCGAGTCCTTCAACGTACTGGTCAAGGAAATCCGTTCGTTGGCGATCGATATCGATCTCGAGCGCTTCTGATTGTTTGCCGCGGGGTGGAGCGGTGAGGCGTGTGCGTTTCCAAGCCACACCTCGCCAGGCCCCTGGCACCTCACGCCTCACTGGAGCAAAAGATGAAAGCACTGCTTGATTTGTTTAGGCAGGTGACGCAGGAAGA
>DPSD01000536.1 GCA_003538495.1 Accumulibacter sp. | reverse complement strand
AGTCGATCTCTTCCATTTTTTCGGCGGTGAAGCGGCAGAACTTGCGCCGCTTGAACAGTCCACCACCACGCTTCTTGACGTTCTTGTCATCCTTCTTCTTGAAGAATCTTCCCATTTTGCTTTCCTTCGACAAATTCGATCATAGTTACATGCAGTCTCGGCTGCTTGCTGTTCCGGCTCCTGGCGGCGAGAAAGCCCGTCAGCTGGAGCGCTGCGCCAGGCGTTGCCGCTTGCAGCCACTGTGCCGTCGCGCCCAGGGCAACGGCGTGGATTTCGCACTCGACGCGGCGTGGGCTGCCCGCTTCAAGCTGCTCCGATTGGTGCCCGATCAGGCATTCCATTACCGGCACACCGGCGGGCGTGAAGCGCAGCGCCTTGCGCTCGATCAGGATGCCGGTTAGCTCGACACGGTTCAGCAGAGCCTCGACAATCAGGCGACTGGCTCGGCGACCGCTTCAGCGGGCCCCTGCTCCCGGACTTCCAGCAACGACTTGGACTTCTCGTCCTTCATCATCGGCGACGGCGCGCTGACCGCGCGCTTGGTCTTAACCGTCAGGTGCCGCAGGATGGCGTCGTTGAACTTGAAACCGTGCTCGAGTTCGGTCAGCGTGGCGCCATCGCACTCGATGTTCAGCAGCAGGTAGTGTGCCTTGTGCAACTTCTGGATCGGGTAAGCGAGCTGGCGGCGTCCCCAGTCTTCGAGACGGTGAATCTGCCCGGCACGCGCGGCGATCAGAGCCTTGTACCGCTCGACCATCGCCGGTACCTGTTCACTCTGATCGGGATGGACGATCAGAACGATTTCGTAATGACGCATGAACACTCCTTGTGGTTGAAGCCCCCCGCCATGCAAACGGTGGAGCAAGGTGGAAAAACCTCGCATTATAGCCGCTTGCCGGCCTGCCAGACAAGCCGGGTCTTGCCCACGAGCCCAGAAACGCCGACACCGATGCCAGCTTACCCCCGAGTTTGCCGCCAGCAGACACGCGGCCAGACCAACAATCGTTGGCGAACCGAGTTCAGCGTGCGTTGGCGATCGCGCCCAGAGTTCGAAAGCGTCGTCGACACGCCGCCCAGGTATTGAACCTGTGGGCGACAGGGATCCGCTGGCCGTACGGATCAAGAGAACCGGTGTTCGGATCGCCGGTCTGTCACCCAGGAAAAGAAGCGCCCGCCACTGCCGTGCGTGCGGATCCCCTGCACATCGTGCCTACGTTGCTGCGCGTTGCACCAGATGGCGGATGTGCCGAACCCCCAGCGCAGCAACGATCACGACGATCGGAATCGCGATCCCGGTGACAATTTCCGGGTTGACCGCCACGCCCACCGCCTTGACTGCCTTGGCCGCATAGCCGATCAGGCCGACCACGTAATAGCTGACCGCTGCCACCGACAATCCTTCGACCGTCTCCTGCAGACGCAACTGCAACTTGGCCCGCCGGGCAGCGGTACTGAGCAGCGACTGATTCTGCCGCTGCAGCGCGATATCGACACGCGTACGCAACAATTCGCTGGCGCGGCTGATCCGCTCTGACAGGCTGTCCTGAAGCCTGGCGACTGTCTCGCAGGTACTCATCGCCGGGAGCAGGCGGCGCTCGACGAACTCGTGCAAGGTCTGTACGCCCTCTACGCGCACCTCGCGGAGTTCCGCAAGGCGGCGCTCCACCAGCCTCTGGTACGAACGCGCCGCGCAAATCCGGCCCAGCGTAGACGAAATGGTGCTCTCGACGAGCGCCGCAAGCCTGGTCAGCCGGTCGAGCAGAGCCGGTTCGTCTTCGCTGGTGACGACCGTCATTTCGTTGATCAGATCGCCGAGTTGTCGGTCGGCATCGGCCAGCACCGGCAGCGTAGCCCTTGCCACCGGGAGCGTCAGCAACGCTCGCATCAGATAGGTTTCTATCTCCAGCAAGCGCTGTACCATCCGTCCCGCCTGGCGTGGGGTGAGGCTGACATCGTCGATCAGGAAACGGCTGAAGCCGTCAGCGTGGATACGAAAATCAGCCCGCACGCTGGCGACACCGTCGCCGACCCGCGAACCGACCAGCGCCGTGCCTTCGAACAAGCGGGCCAATTCCTCGCTACCGGACGCTTCGGCGGCGGCCGGACGCAGCGCCACATGTGCCGCCACCAACACCTGCCCCGGCAAGCGCTCGAGCCAGTCCTGCGGAACGCTGGCGATTACCGGCTGGGCGAAGGGATCGTCGAATTCGCCTTGACGAAAGAAGGTGTAGCTGTTGCACTCGGCGCGCCGCTCCCACTTGAGGCGGAAGGTACCGAGATCGACCTGGAAATGATTGAGCTCCGGCGCCGGAGAAGTCACCCCGTAACGCGTGCACAGCTCAACGATGCTTTCGTAATCGGCCTGCCGGTTCGAAGAATCGCTAGCCAGCGCCAAATACGACGCCTGCTCGGGGATGTTCAGCGCTTCCGGCGGACGGGCATGCAACTCATAGTTGAGCGCGAAGCGCTGCGGGTGATTGGCTGGATATGCCACACAGTTCCTTTGTCAGTTCCGTCCTGGGACGTAACAGGAGGTCTGGCGAATGATCGATGTGCTTTGACGCCCACTACCGGACGAGGCCCGGCACAGGCGACGCCCAGCGACCCTTCTCCTGCCCCCGCGTGTCGTTCCTGGTGAATTTTACGCCAATCCCGAAAGGTCGCGTTTCCGGCCGCGCTCCTTGGCGTCGGGGCGGCCAAGCGCCACGTAATGGCCTATGTCCCGCGCAGGGCCGGCCGCTCACCTGCTCCCCAGCTTCGGATCTCCGCGTCCCTCCGGCAAGTCCGCGTGAATTCGCCAGCGGAATAGGCTAGAAGTCCAAAGGCGGACGCAGTCCGGGCGCAGCCGAACCCTTTACATCGCCGCCCGCTCGCTTACTCTTCCTCTTTGCCGAGGGAGGCACTCTGCCGCCCTCGGCATGGCGGACTAGAGTTCATCCTGCCAGTTCGGCCAGGGAGCGCTGCAGGTCGCCACGGTCGATCAGTTCCTTGGTCAGCAAGCCCGCCATGAGCGTCTTGCCCGCGCCGGGGTCGTCGGCCAGGAGGAAGCGCAGTGGCTGGCGAGGGAGCACGGCTTCGTAGACGGCGGTGATCTGCTGCGGCAGCCGATCGCGGACCGAGACGTGTACCGCCAGCACCGGGCCGAACAGGTGCGCCAAGCGAATGCGCTGGGCCTCGGAA
>DPSD01000096.1:6469-6683 GCA_003538495.1 Accumulibacter sp. | reverse complement strand
CATCTGATCGTCGGCGACGATTTTCGCTTTGGCGCCAGACGAACGGGCGACTTCGCGCTGCTTCGCGACGCCGGCGCCCACCTCGGCTTTTGCGTCAAAGCAATGGACAGCGTCACCCTCGAAGGCGAACGCGCTTCCAGCTCGGCGGTGCGCGACGCGCTCCAGGATGGCCGGCTGGAGCACGCCGCGCGCCTGCTCGGCCGCCCCTACTCGA
>DPSD01000096.1:1251-6218 GCA_003538495.1 Accumulibacter sp. | reverse complement strand
GCCGCCCCTACTCGATCGACGGGCGGGTCGTGCGCGGTGAACAGATCGGCCGGCAGCTCGGCTTCGCCACCGCCAACATCCGCATCAAGCACGAGCGACCGCCGCTGCAAGGCGTCTTCGCGGTCGAGGTCAAGGGCCTGCCCGGCGGACCGCACCGGGGTGCCGCCAACCTCGGCTACCGGCCGACGGCCCATCAGGCCAGCCGACCGCTGCTCGAAGTTCACCTGTTCGATTTCTCTGCCGACATCTATGGCGCGCATCTGAATGTCCGTTTCCTGCACAAACTGCGCGACGAAATGAAATTCCCCGATTTCGACGCGCTGAAGGCGCAGATCGCCCGTGATGTCGAAGCCGCGCAAAGCTACTTCAAGTTGTGAGAACCGCTATGGCTGACTACAAGAAAACCCTCAATCTCACCGACACGCCGTTTCCGATGCGTGGCGACCTGGCGCGGCGCGAACCGCAATGGGTCGCCGACTGGCAGCAGAACAAGCTCTACGAGCGGATCCGCGAGGCCTCGCGGGGGCGCCCGCGCTTCGTCCTGCACGACGGACCTCCCTACGCCAACGGCGACATCCACATCGGCCACGCGGTCAACAAGATCCTCAAGGACATCATCGTTCGCGCCAAAACGCTGGCCGGCTTCGACGCGCCCTACGTACCGGGCTGGGATTGCCACGGGCTGCCAATCGAGCATCAGATCGAAAAGCTGCACGGCAAGCACGTCCCCGCCGACCGGGTCCGCGAGCTGTGCCGCGCTTTTGCCGGCGAACAGATCGAGCGGCAGAAAACGGATTTCATCCGCCTCGGGATCCTCGGCGAGTGGAACAACCCTTACCTGACGCTGGACTTCAAGACCGAGGCCGCGGAAATCCGTGCGCTCGGCTCGATCCTTGAAAAGGGCTTCCTCTACCAGGGTCTCAAGCCGGTCAACTGGTGTCTCGATTGCCGTTCGGCGCTCGCCGAAGCCGAGGTCGAATACGAGGACAAGAGCTCGGTGGCGATCGACGTCGCCTTCGAGGTGCACGCCAATCACGCCGACAAGCTGGCCCGCGCGTTTGGCCTGACGCACCTGCGTGGCCCCGCCTTCGCGGTGATCTGGACGACCACCCCGTGGACCCTGCCGGCCAACGAAGCGGTCAGCGCCCACCCGGAATTCGACTACCAGCTGATCGATACCTCAAGGGGCGCGCTGATCCTGGTCGCCGAACTCGCCGAGAGCTGTCTGCAACGTTACGCACTGAGCGGCACGGTGCTCGGCTCGGCCAAGGGCAAAGCGCTCGAACAGGTGCTGCTGCGCCACCCCTTCCAGGCGCGCGACGTGGCGATCATCTGCGGCCGTCACGTCACCGTCGAGGCCGGCACCGGACTGGTGCATACCGCGCCGGCGCACGGCACCGACGACTACCTGATCGGCAAGGTCTACGGCCTGCCGGTCAACAACCCGGTCGGCGACGACGGCCGCTTCGTCGCCGCCACGACGCCGCTGAGCGTCGGCGAACTGGCCGGAAAATCCGTCTGGGAGGCCAACCCGCTGGTCGTGCAGGCCCTTGAAGCGAGCGGTCACCTGCTGCGCGCAGAGAAGATCCAGCACAGCTACCCGCACTGCTGGCGGCACAAGACGCCGATCATCTTCCGCGCCACGACGCAGTGGTTCATCGGCATGGAGCAGCGTGCGGCGCCGCCCGCCGACGCGGCGACGCACGCCGACGACGACGAGCAGGCGAGCTTGCGCTGGTGCGCCGAACGCGCCGTAGACGAAACGCAGTTCTTTCCGAGCTGGGGCCGTGCGCGTCTCGAAGCGATGATCCGGACGCGCCCCGACTGGTGCGTTTCCAGGCAGCGCAACTGGGGAGTTCCGATCCCCTTCTTCCTCCATCGCGAGACCGGCGCGCTGCATCCGCGGACCCCCGAACTGATCGAAGCGGTCGCGCTGCGCGTCGAGAAGGCCGGCATCGAAGCCTGGTTCGCGCTCGACGCCGCGGAACTGCTCGGCGCCGAAGCGGATCGCTATCGCAAGATGAGCGACACCCTCGACGTCTGGTTCGACTCCGGCGCGACGCACTCCAGCGTCCTGCGTGGCTCGCACCGGACGCAACTGGCGTACCCCGCCGACCTCTACCTCGAAGGCTCGGATCAGCATCGCGGCTGGTTCCAGAGTTCGCTGCTGATCGGTTGCGCGATGGACGGGCGCGCGCCGTACAAGGCCCTGCTGACGCACGGCTTCGTGGTCGACGGCAAGGGCCTGAAAATGTCCAAGTCCAAGGGCAACGTGATCGCGCCGCAGAAGATCGCCGACACCCTGGGCGCCGAAATCCTTCGCCTGTGGGTGGCGGCCACCGACTACTCGGGCGAACTGTCGATCTCCGACGAGATCCTCAAGCGCGTCGTCGAGGCCTACCGCCGGATCCGCAACACGCTGCGCTTCCTGCTCGCCAACACCTCCGACTTCGACGCCACCAGGGACCTGCTCGAAGTCGACCAGTGGCTGGAAATCGATCGTTACGCGCTGGCCATTGCCCGCCAGCTGCAGGCGCAATGCGAACTTGATTACAGCAAGTTCGAGTTCCACCGCGTCGTCCAGTCGCTGCAGACCTTCTGTTCCGAGGACCTCGGCGGGTTCTACCTCGACATTCTCAAGGACCGTCTCTATACCACCGCCGCCGGGTCAGCCGCGCGCCGCTCGGCGCAGAGCGCGCTGTGGCACATCCTGCAGTCGCTGGTGAAACTGATGGCGCCGATCCTGTCGTTCACCGCCGACGAGATCTGGCGTCTGCAGACCGGCGACGCCGAGCAATCGGTGCTGCTGCACACCTGGCAGACGCTGCCGGCGCCGGCCGGCGAAGGCGAGCTGCTCGACAAGTGGCAAAAGATCCGCGGCTACCGTGCCGAGGTCATGCGCGCCCTCGAAGAGCTGCGGATCGCCGGCAGGATCGGCTCGTCGCTGCAGGCCGAGGTGCGCCTGCACTGCAGCGGCGAGAAATACCAGATCCTCGCTTCGCTGGGCGACGACCTGCGCTTCGTCCTGATCTGCTCGCAGGCCGCGGTGATCGATGACACCACCGACCACCTGCTCTGCGCGCCACTGGCGTCAACCAAGTGCGAGCGCTGCTGGCACGTCCGCGACGACGTCGGCAGCGAGCAGGATCGTCCCGGCCTCTGCGGCCGCTGCGTCAGCAACCTGCATGGCGAGGGTGAAGCCCGTGCCTTCGCGTAACGTCGACCGCTGGCTCTGGCTGGCGGGGATCATCGTCGTCGTCGACCAGATCAGCAAGTGGCTGGTGCTGGCCTGGTTGCAGCCGGGCGATTCGATCTACGTCGCGCCGTTCTTCAACTGGGTGCTGACCTTCAACGCCGGCGCCGCCTTCAGCTTCCTTTCCGATGCCGGCGGCTGGCAGCGCTGGTTCTTCACGCTGCTGGCGCTGGCCGTCTCGGCCTGGATCGTCAGCATCCTGCCCCGCCACAGCGGCGAATTCAGGATTTCGCTGGCGCTGACCATGATCCTCGGCGGCGCGCTCGGCAATGTCATCGACCGGATTCGCTTCGGCGCCGTGATCGACTTCGTGCAATGGCACGCCGCCGGCTTCTACTGGCCGGCCTTCAACGTCGCCGACTCGGCGATCAGCATCGGTGCGCTGCTGATGGTCTGGGACCAGTTTGCCGCGCGCCCGAGTGGCAACGGTCAGCCCCGGCCCGGACAGGGTGGACACCCATGAAACACCGCGAGAGCGCTCCGGACAACGCGCCAACGGTCGGCGGCGACAGCTACCTGACGCTGCACTACCGCCTGGCCGACCTGCAAGCCGCCGACGACGAATACGTCAGCACCTTCGACCTGTCGCCGGCGACACTGCAAATGGGCAGCGGCCAACTCGCCGAAACGCTCGAGCGCTGCCTGCTCGGCCTGTCGCCGGGCAAGCGGCAGGTCTTCGAACTCGCCGCCGAAGACGCCTTCGGGCCGCACAACCCGCGCCTGCTCGAACGCATCGCGCGCAGCGCCTTGCCGCCCGAGGTCGAACTCAGGGTAAACTCGCTGATCGAGTTCAGCTCGCCCGACGGCGCCGGATCGTTTGCCGGATTCCTGCGCGAACTGACCGAGACCAGCGCGCTGTTCGACTTCAACCACCCGCTCGCCGGCAAGGCGATTCGCTTCGAAGTCGAAATCATCGCCATCCTGTGAGGCCCAGCATGCAGATCATCCTCGCCAACCCCCGCGGCTTCTGCGCCGGCGTCGACCGCGCCATCGCCATCGTCGAGCGCGCGCTCGCCAAATTCGGTGCGCCGATCTACGTTCGTCACGAGGTGGTGCACAACCAGTTTGTCTGCGACGACCTGCGTCGCAAGGGCGCCATCTTCATCGACGAACTGGCTGACGTGCCCGCCGGCAATACGGTCGTTTTCAGCGCCCACGGCGTATCGATGGCCGTTCGCGATGAGGCCGAAGCGCGCGGACTCAAGGTCTTCGACGCCACCTGTCCGCTGGTCACCAAAGTCCACGTGGAAGTCGCCCGGATGCGCAGGGAAGGCCGCGAGATCGTGATGATCGGCCACAAGGGACATCCCGAGGTCGAGGGAACGATGGGCCAGAGCCCCGACGGCATGTATCTCGTCGAAACCGCTGCCGACGTTCACCGGTTGGCGGTCCGGACCCCGTCCTGCCTAGCCTACGTCACCCAGACGACGCTGTCGGTCGACGACGCGGCGCAGGTCATCGCGGCGCTCAAAGAACGCTTTCCGGCGATCATCGGCCCGAAGAAGGACGACATCTGCTACGCCACGCAGAACCGCCAGGATGCCGTCAAGCAGCTGGCCGGAATCAGCGAAGTGGTGCTGGTCGTCGGCAGCAGGTCGAGTTCCAACTCGAATCGCCTGCGCGAAGTCGCCGAACTTCGCGGCAGCCGCGCCTACCTGATCGACCAGGCCGAGCAGATCGACCCGGCCTGGATCGCTGGCGCCAGCCGGGTGGG
>DPSD01000096.1:0-1020 GCA_003538495.1 Accumulibacter sp. | reverse complement strand
AGGCGCTGATCGGCAGCCGGGCCTATCTGGTTGACCAGGCCGATCAGATCGATCCCGCCTGGCTTGGCGGCGCCAAGCGCGTCGGCGTCACCGCCGGCGCCTCGGCGCCGGAAGTACTGGTCCGCAACGTCGTCGATCGGCTCGCTGGCGACGACCACAGCCGCCTCGAAGAACTCGACGGCGCCGAGGAGAACGTCACCTTCGCCCTGCCCCGCGAACTGCAGTCCTGAGTACCCGCTCCGGCGCGCCGCGAAGGTGACCGCCAGGTGAACGCCGCGTGACCGGAGCATGACCGGAACGGACCACCGGCACGGCCGCCGGAACTAGCGTCCCGCGGGCAGACGCGCCGGAGGCGCCGCCTGGGCCGCCCTGCTGCCGGCGACATGGCTGCTGCCAATCTCGCCGGCCGCGAATGCCACCTCGAAACGAGCCTCGCTGGTCACCGCCACCCCTTCGATCTCGCCGGGTCGAAAGCGCAGGCGCGAAAAAGCGGCGACCGCGGCGGCATTGTAATCCGCCGGCAGAGTGCTGCTGGCAACGTCGATACGCTCCACCGCACCACCGGCGCCGACAAAGACGCGCAACACCACCTTCCCGCTGGCCGACTCTTCACCGGCCGCGCGCGGCGGCGCAGTGACCTGCGGCTCGTCGAGCAAGGCGACTGGACGCGTCAAGTGCGAACGCGGGAAATACCACGGGCCCAGCGGCGAATCGGCCAGCGACCCCAGCACCGGCGTTTCCGACGACGCTTCGGACAGGTACGGCGGCAAATACGCCGCCAGCCGGCGCTGCCCCACGACCTCGACCGGATCGCGAGAATCGGGCTCCGGCGGCACCGCTTCCGCAGCCTGTCCCCGGCCCTCTTCCGCCCGCGACGCCGCCAGCAGCACTCCCGAATCTTCACTCTCGCCGCGAGCATCCCGGCTGGCCGGCCCCCGCAGCGTCGCCACCAGCGCCGACGGCGGCGATCCGGCCAGCCGCGCTCCGGCTGACTCGGCGGCAAACCGTACCCTGTGAGGC
>DPSD01000618.1 GCA_003538495.1 Accumulibacter sp. | reverse complement strand
GCTCGCCGTCGGTACCCCGTTGCCTGCAGCGATGGATCACATACAGGGGTTGCGCGACGAAATCGGCCGCTTCCGTTTCGAATGGGACGACAAGGTGTTCCGCCTCGGGGTGAGCTTCGGGGTAACCGAGTTGCATGGCGGCATGGTCGACATCGGCGAGATCCTGGCGCAGGCCGACACGGCCTGCTACCACGCCAAGTCGCTGGGCGGCAACGCGATCCAGGTCTATGAAAAAACCCACCCGGCTTTGCAGAAGATCAACGACGAGATGCAATGGGTGGGCGCCATCACCAAGGCATTCGAGGCGCACCGGTTTATGCTGTATCGCCAGCAGAAAGTGGCCTTGTCACCAGATGCTTCGACGTCGCACTACGAGATCCTGTTGCGCCTGCGTGGCGAGGATGGCGCGATCATCTCGCCCGGTGAATTCCTGCCGGCAGCCGAGCGCTACGGGCTGGCACCCAGCTTCGACCGCTGGGTGATCCGCAATTTCTTCGCCTATCTCGACACGCATCCCGAAGACGAGGCCAGTTATGCGATCAACCTGTCAGGACGCAGTCTTAGCGATCCGGGTACGGCCGAATTCATACTCGACGAAATCGGCCAGTATCACTTCGACCCTGCGCGGATCAGTTTCGAGGTGACCGAAACCGCCGCCATCGACAGCCTCGATTCATGCGAGAAGCTGATCCTGGCGCTGAAGTCGCATGGCATCCTGTTCGCGCTGGACGACTTCGGCAAGGGGCAGTCATCATTCGGCTACCTGAAGCGCCTGCCGGTGGCTTACCTCAAGATCGACGGCGAATTTGTGCGCGGCATGGACCACGACCGCGAGAAGCTCGCCATCGTCAAGGCCATCCATACGCTGGGGCACGAACTGGGCAAGCAGACCATCGCCGAGCAGGTCGAAACCGAGGCCGAGCTGAACTGCCTGGAAGAAATGGGGGTGGACTTCGTACAGGGCTATCTGCTGCACCGGCCGGCGCCGCTGCTGGTCAACTGACGCTGAATCGCCCGGCATCACCGGCAATGGCGTGTTGTTTCAGTGATACGTTTGCATGGTTTGACGAAGAACGGATAGAGAAGAGGACTCGTTTTGAGGATATGCCAAGTCATCGCCAGCTATGGTGAAGGTGGACTGGAAAAACACGTACGCGAACTGACGCAGCAGATTCTTGCGGCTGGCCATGAAGCAATCGTCCTGGGCGATCGACGGTTCCTGGTGACGTTGCCTGAAGAGGCGCGACAGGTTCCGGTGCATTTCAGTCTGAGTCGCCGCAATCCCCTGTTGCTGCTCGAATTGCTCGTCAAGCTGCGAGCTTGCCGCTGCGATGTGATCCATGCCCAGGCCAACAAGGCGGCCAGCCTGGTGGCTTCTCTGAAGCCGTGGTTGCGCAGTCCAACCATAGGGACGTTGCACAACATGAAACGTGATGTCGAGGCGTTCCGGAAACTGGATCATGTCGTCACTGTGAGCCGGCATCTCGCCCGGTCTTTCCCCGCGACGCAGGCCTCGGTTATCTACAATGGCGTCGACCAGCCAGGTTTCGAGAAGATCGATATCCGGGGGATATATCAGTTGCCCGCCGATCTCCCCGTCCTATGCGCCGTCGGTAGACTGGTGACTGCCAAGGGATTCGATGTGCTGCTGGATGCCATCGACGGATTGCCGGTCAGCCTTGTGATAGCGGGAGAAGGGCCCGAGCGCCCCGCCCTGCAGCAACGCGTGGCGAACTTGACGTCCGCGGCCAATATCCGTTTGCTGGGCCATAAGGACAATATCCCTTCCCTGATGGCTTCGGCAGACGCAGTCATCATCGCTTCCAGACGAGAGGGGTTTTCCTATGTGTTCAACGAGGCCTTGTTTTGTGATGTGAAAATAGTATCCACCGATGTTCCCGTTGCGAACGAAGTGCTGCCTCCCGAGTTGATCGTTCCGGTCGGCGATGCTGCGGCGCTTCGGGAAAAATTGATCAGTCTTCTCGACAATGGGGAGGGGTGGGAACGCATGATGCATGCACCGCGGCAGTTTGCCCGCGAGCGCATGACCAAACGGGCGATGGGCCTAAGCACCTTGGCGGAGTATGAGAAATTACTGACGCCGAAGCCATAGGGAATGCCTAAGGGCAATCGAAGGCAAAACCCGCATGGACCCGCGTCACTTCCTGCAGATCAAAACGGCAGCGCGAGACCGGGTGCGGCCTGGTGGATCACGCGGCGGAAATCGGCCTGGATCCGTTCCAGCGCTTCGTTCGTATCGGCTTCGAAGCGCAGCACGATCACCGGCGTGGTGTTCGACGGTCGTGCCAGGCCGAAACCATCGGCATACTCGACGCGCAATCCGTCGAGCGTGATGATCTCCCGGGCATCGGGAAAGCGGGCGGTTTTCTGCAGCGTGTCCATCAGCGTGTAATGTTCGCCTTCGGCCATCTTGATGTTGAGCTCGGGCGTGTTGATCGTGTCGGGCAGGCCATGCAGGGTGGCGTTGATGTCGGCCTGCTTGCTGAGATATTCGAGCAGGCGGGCGCCGGCATACAGGCCGTCGTCGAAGCCGTACCAGCGTTCCTTGAAGAACACGTGGCCGGACATTTCGCCGGCCAGTAATGCGCCGGTCTCCTTCATCTTGGCCTTGATGAAGCTGTGGCCAGTCTTCCACAAAAGCGGTCGGCCGCCGCGTTCGCGGATCCAGCCGAACAGCTTTCGGGTGGACTTGACGTCGAAGATGATCTCGGCGCCCGGGTTGCGTGAAAGCACGTCGTCTGCGAACAGCATCAGCTGGCGGTCGGGGAAGATGATGCTGCCGTCCTTGGTGACCACGCCGAGACGGTCGCCGTCGCCGTCGAAGGCGAGACCGATTTCGGCGTCGCTGGTCTTAAGCGCGGCGATCAGGTCCTGCAGGTTCTTGGGCTGCGAAGGATCGGGATGGTGGTTGGGGAAGTTGCCGTCGACGTCGCAGAACAGTTCCTCGACCTGGCAGCCCATGTTGCGGTAGAGCTTGGGCGCGAAGGCGCCGGGTACGCCGTTGCCGCAGTCGACGATGATCTTCATCGGCCGCGCGAGTTTTACATCCGACACGATGCGCGCGAGATATTCGCCGGCGATGTCGTGCTGGCGGTAGCCGCCGTCGCCGTGTGCGAGATCGTTGTTCACCAGCCGCTCGCGCAGCTTCTGGATGGCCTCGCCCGATAATGTCTCGCCACCGAGCACCATTTTCAGGCCGTTGTAGTCGGGCG
>DPSD01000628.1 GCA_003538495.1 Accumulibacter sp. | reverse complement strand
GTTTGAAATGAGAACTGCTGAGGCGTCGGCCGGTCAGCGCCGCCGCACGAAGTAGACGTCGAACTTCTGTTTGGCGACCGCCTGATAGTAGATCCCGCTGAGCCGGTCGCTGGCCGGATCGTAGCTGAGATCGTAGGTTGAACCGTCGTAGCCGCCGGCACGCAACTCGAAGAAGGCGCGCAGTATCGCGCCCTGGCGCGACGCTTCCGATTTCGCAAAGGGAAGCGGGCTCGGGTTGTAGTACATCGCCTCGATCTGGCCGGTCGCGCCAATACTCTTGATCAGTATCGTGTAACCGCCGTCGGGCCGAACCCACGCACCTTTCAGCACGCTGATGTCGGCGCTCGCCTCGGCCGGGGGAAATGGTGTCTCGCGGACTGTGGACGCCGCCTCGGCGGCCGTCGCGGCGCAGATCGAAACCTGCCCCAGGGCCAGGCCGAGCAGCAGGGACGCTGCGGATCTTTTCATTCCATCACCTTTCGCTGGTGCATAGTGGTTATTGAACGCGATCGAATCCCGTCGAACGGTGGGGGTGTGCATCACTGGTCGTCGGCAGCGCCATCGCCATGCGGCGGGTTGGCGCCCGCCGCATCGATCTGGCAACAGAAGGTCGCTTCAGGCTGCCGGATGGTGATCTCCGCGCCGGTTGGCCACCAGAATCAGCGGCAGACCCGCCGCCCCTCGACCATGCGGCATTCCTCGCGCCGGGGGACCGCCACGACTTCCTTCTCTGGCGCCACCCTCACTTCCTCGTTCCTGGGCGCCACCACCTCTTCCCTTGGCGCTACTACCGCCTCAGGCTTGCGGACCTCCACAGCGCCTTATCGTCCGACACATTCGGCCCGTCGGACGCCATCGGCGCAGACAACTGCATTGGCGCTGGAAACCGCGGCCATCATCAACAAGGCGGCACTGAGGGATCTGAGCATAGTTTTCATGGTGTTTCTCCGGTGTGATCTGTCGCCAGGAAGCATGCGACGAATTGGGTCATACATGGGGACCGTCGGTTGGCGACGGCGTGGCGGCGGGCTGGCTTCGGGAAAAGGCCGGTGAGCCTGCCGTTCCGGTCGACCACCAGGAGGACCAGAAAAACGAATGTTGGGTCGTCACGCCGAGCGTGGTGCCGTCCCAGCATCATCGGCCGGTGCGTCGAACGCGGCTCCAGTGGCAGGTGCGGCCTATTTGCCAATGAGGTCGAGGGCCTTGTGCAAGGGAGCGCTGGAAACTTTGATGATTCCGTCCAGCGGGCTGTTCATCTCCAGGATGCTGAACAGCGCACCGGCAACCGACAGCGCGGCGATCGAAAGGACGGCGATCACCGTCGCATTGCGGGGAGCGAACAGGCCAAAGCTCGCGAACAGCATCGCCAGCCAGAAGACCAACACCACCACCAAGGTGGTCGGCAGCGATTTCGTCCGCTGCTCGATCATTTGCCAGCGCATTCGTGCCAGATCGCCGGAGATTTGCAGTGCCAGCGATTGCAACTGGTGCTGGGTGTCGTCTTGCGGTGCGAGTCTTCGGATTGCGCTCCGAATCGTCTCCATCCCGACGGCCCTTGCAACGATCTCAAGGTGCGCCTGAGTGGTCTTTTCCTCCGGCCAGATATTCGCCATGGCCTTGGTCAGCGTGCTGCGCAGCACCGCGCGGATCTCCATCGTCTCCGGGCCATAGTCGGCCAGCGCGCGGTCGAGCATGATGGTCCTGGCGCCGATATCGATGATGCCGTTGTCCATCGCGTCAAACGAATGTTTTGCCGATCCGACCAGCAGGCCGAGTACGAGGGCAGCCATGGTCGCAACCAGGCCGGCCCCCAACTTCACGGTGTCTTTGGAGTCGTCGCTCAGGTGGTGTTCGGGGAGCCGCGTGCCCACGAACAGGCCGAGCAGCGCGCCGCCAAGAATGCAGACCAGGGTGATCAGGGCAATGCTCATCGAGCTCACGGCGCACTCTCCACGGCGATCGCTGCAGCGACGGACCCGGTCGATGGCGCCAGCGCATGGAGTTCCGCCTGGATCCCGGCTGTCAGGCTGATCTCGATCATCGAGTTGTTCAACGGTCCAGTCACTCCCCGATCCGGCCTGGTTCGCGGCGCCCTTGCGGGCTGCGCGATGTCCAGACCAGCAGCAGCGCCACGACCGCGTGCAAGGCGACGCCCGGCCACAGCAGCAGGCCGCGCATGTTCCCGAGCTTTCCCAGCCAGACCAGGTACAAGGCGATCAGCGCGTTGTACAGCAACATCCCGCCTGCGGCTGCCACGCTGCCCTCGGCGCGCTGCGCGGTCGGCCAGCACGCCAGTCCGAGCGCCAGCAGGGTGATGCCGAAACAGCGGCCGAGCGGGATCCCCGCGCCAGCGATGCTGGTACCCAACAGCAAGGCGACGACGACCGCGGGATCGATGATCAGCACCACGCCAGTAGCGATTTCGACCACCGAAGCGAAGGCGAGAACCTTCCTTCGATCGTTGCGAAGGCTTGCACGCATGGTTGTGGTCAGTGCTCGCTGCTGTCGCTCCCGGCGCTACGCCGGGTCACACTGGCGGGGCGAGGCGCGACTCAAGGAATCATCCCGCATTCGAACATCTTGTTGGCAACGGGCGCGGCGATCTTGTCGATGAACGCCACCCGCGCCTGCGCGTCATTGCGCAGAAATTCGATCGCTTCCTTCTCCTTCATCGTTTTCGGCTGGCTCTTCTGCGCCCACAGTTGTTCGCAGCTTGCTGCCTCGTACTTCTTGATCACCTGCTCGGCGGCGAAATCCAGCAACATGCCCTGCGCAGCGACCGTGCCAGCGACGATCAGTCCGGCAGCGGACAGTCCGACAGTGATTGATCTTTTCATCGTGTTCTCCTTGATTTGTTGAGTGCTTCAGGCGCCGCTGACAGCGCGGCGATGCTCGTGCCTAGTCCCTGGCCTTGGCGACTGCCTCCTGCGCCTTCTGCTGTTCCACCGGCGCCAACTGTGTCGGCCCCAGCTTGAAGGTCAGCTTGTCGAGCGTCCCGTTGAAGCGGAACGGCACCTGGTAGTCCAGGTTATTGACGCCGGTGCGGGTATCGGCACCGATGTCGAAGGTCTCGTCGGGCGGCAGCAGGAAGGGGATCGTCTTCGGAATCTGCAGCGTACGCCATTCCTTGCCATCGACGGTCAGCACGCCGGTGCCGCCCTTGGCCATCCCGGGGCCGTCGTACTTGAAGTCGAAGACGATGGTGTGCTTGCCCGCCGCGAGCGGTGGTTCGGCGTCGTTGGCCCAGCGCGCCGACAGCAGCATCAGCAGGTTGTAGGTGAAGACCGGCCGGCCCTTGAGCAGGTATAGGCCATAGCCACCCCAGCGCCCACCCTCGGTGACCAGCATGCCATCGCCACCACCGTGCGGAAGGTCGACCTCGGCGGTGATGGTGAATGACTTGTTGAGGATGCTCGGGGAACTGCCGGTCGGAATGCCGAGGTTTTCGCCGCTGTAGGTGAACACGGTCTTGCCGGCGGTGGCGCTGGGCCGCGGCGTGATCGCCCGCGCAAACGCCTGGTTGTCGAGCGGAAAGACCTGATACTTGGCCGCCTCCTGCCTGAACAGCGCCTGCATTTCCTGGAGCTTGCCAGGCATTTTCGCCGCCAGATCGTTGGCTTGCGAGTAGTCCTGGTCGAGGTGGTACAACTCCCACTGGTATTCGTTGATCGGCCGCGTCGCCGCTTTCAGCTCCCAGGGCGGGATCGGCGGCGTCGTGTTGGCGTACCAGCCGTCGTGATAGATGCCGCGGTTGCTGCTCATCTCGAAGTACTGGGTGTGGTGCCGGGTGGGCGTACTGGCGCTCGCCTGGTCGAAGGTATATACCATGCTCACGCCTTCGATCGGCGCCTGCCTGATGCCATTGACCATCTCCGGCGCCTTGATGCCGGTGGCCTCAAGGATGGTCGGCGCGACATCGATGATATGGTGGAATTGCTGGCGGACGCCGCCGGTGTCCTTGATCCGCGCCGGCCACGAAATTGCCAGCCCCTGGCGGGTGCCACCAAAGTGCGAGGCCACCTGCTTGGTCCACTTGAACGGCGTGTCGAAGGCCCACGACCAGGCGACCGCCATGTGCGGGTAGGTGGCGGATGATCCCCACGCGTCGTAGAATTGCAGCTGCTCGGCAACCGGTACGTCGAGGACGCCGTTGTAGGCGGTCATCTGGTTGGGCGTGCCGAGTGTCGATCCTTCGGGACTGGTGCCGTTGTCACCGTCGATGTAGATGATCAGCGTGTTGTCGAGCTTGCCCATGTCCTCGACGGCCTGGATCACGCGACCGATTTCATGGTCGGTATAGGCGGCGTAGGCGGCGAACACCTCGGCCTGGCGGGCGAAAAGCTTCTTCTCGTCTGCCGACAGCGTTTCCCATTTCGCGAGTTCCGCGGGCCAGGGGGTCAGCTCGGCATTGGCGGGAACGACGCCCAGCCGCTTCTGGTTGGCGAAGATCTGTTCGCGCAGGACATTCCAGCCCATGTCGAACTTGCCCTTGAACCTGGCTATCCATTCCTTCGTCGGCTGGTGTGGCGAGTGCGTTCCGCCGGGAACGTAGTAGACGAAGAACGGCTGTTGGGGCGCGACGGCGTCGAGCTTGCGCATGTGCTTGATCGCCTCGTCCGCCAGGTCGGTGGTCAGGTTGTAGTCGGGCTTGCCGAGCCACGGAAAGATCTGGGTGTGGTCGCGGAACAGGTAGGGCGTCCACTGGTCGGTCTCGCCGCCCATGAAGCCGTAGAAGTAGTCGAAGCCCATCCCCGACGGCCACTGGTCGAAGGGGCCAGCCTCGCTGTACTGGAAGCCCGGCGTGTTGTGGTTCTTGCCGAACCACGATGTGGCATAACCGTTGTCGCGGAGGATGGTGCCGACGGTCGCCTTGTCCGGGGTGATGATCGAGTCGTAGCCAGGATACCCGGTCGACAGCTCCGAGATCACGCCGAAGCCCGCCGAGTGGTGGTTGCGACCAGTAATCAACGCGGCGCGTGTTGGCGAGCACAGCGCGGTCGAGTTGAACTGCGTATAGCGCAAGCCGGCCTTGGCGATGCGGTCGAGTGCCGGCGTCGGGATGACGCCACCGAAGGTGCCGCTGACGCCATAGCCCTGATCGTCGGTCATGATCAGCAGGATATTGGGTGCACCTTTGGGCGGCACCACGCGGGGCGGCCACCAAGGCCTGGAATCTTTGTAGCTTTCCTTGATCACGCCGCCGAACTTCGGCGGCGGCGGTGGCAGTTGCTTGCCGTCAATCGTGATCGTGGCGCTGGGCGACCCCGGTACGCCGGTGATTTGCTGCGCGGCGACCGGCGTGCTGCCGATCGTGGCGGCGGCCAGCAGTGCCGCGAAGAGGCTTACTACGCGGGCCGGTCTCGGTTCTCGTTGCATGCTCGGTGCTCCTTTCATGATGCGAAGACTAGCCAACCGCTGATCAGCTGATGGCTGAGTGAGGCTGGTGTTGGCAAGCAAGCGGGCATCTGCGGCGGTGCCGGGCGGCTGGCTGTACGTGGCCGCCGATATATCGTCAGGATGCCACGAAATCCCCTCAAATGACGATGGCGGCGGGTGCCCGGTACTCGATGCTCGGGGTGCCAGGTTCAGCTTGCTGCTCGCCCCCTGACTGCGGGAGATCCAGCGTGGAAAATCCGTTCCGGGTACTCCGGAGCCTGGCAGGATTCTAGCGAGTAAGAAGTCACGCGCATTGACCAAAGACGACTTTCAACTCACCATTTGCGACAGAAGCGATCTCATCCCGGACAGAACAGCGAGGCTGTAATCGCGTGACGACTTCCAAGGCAGGATTCTCGCCCCCACCGCAGCGCGGAATGATTCGCGTTGGTCCGCTGTCGGCGATCCCAAGCATCCTGCGCGAATTTTGCGTCGATCCCGATCGCCTGTTGAAGGACTTCGGGCTGGCCGAGAGCATCTTCGCCAATCCGGACAACACCATCGTCTACCGGACCGCTGGAAGCCTGTTCAAGGCTTGCGTGCGCGTCACGGCCTGCGCGCATTTCGGGCTGCTGGTCGGCCAGCGCAGCGATGCCTCCGGGTTAGGAGCGGCCGGGTTCCTGCTGCGAAATGCGCCCGATGTCATCACCGCGCTCAATGATCTGGTGGCGAACTTCGATCTGCACAATCGTGGGGCAACGCCTTTTCTCGAGGTGTCGAGCGAGACGGCCATCCTCGGCTACGAGATCTACGATCAGGGCGTCGAGGGCGCGGACCAGATCGGCGACGGTGCCCTGGCGGTCGGATGGAACATCCTGCGCGCTCTGTGCGGTCCCGAATGGTTGCCCGTCGAAGTGCATTTTCGCCATCAGCCGCCGGCCGATGCCGGCGCATTTCGGCGATTTTTTCAGGCGCCGCTGCGCTTCAACGCCGCCCGCAACGCTCTGGTATTTCGCAGCAGTTTCCTGGGCAAGAAAGTCGGTGGCGCGGACCCGCTGTTGCGCCATCATTTTCAGCAACATGTCGCCGAAATGCGCCGCTATTCGCATCAAGACTTTCACGACCAGGCGTATCGCGCGCTGCTGCTGCTGATCGGCTCCCACCGCTGCGCGCTGGAAGACCTGGCCGGGCACTTTGCGCTGCATCCGCGCACCCTCAACCGCCGCCTCAAGGATGGCGGCACCAGTTTTCGCGAACTGCACAATCGTGCCCGGCATGAAACAGCGCGGCAGTTGTTGCGCGATACCACCAGCAGCATCGAGGCGATCGCCACTCTGCTGGGCTTTTCGGGCAGCAGCGCTTTCAACCGGGCGTTCTCGCGCTGGGAAGGTGTGCCGCCGGCGACATGGCAAAAAAGGGGCGCTGGCTGAGGCCGCGCCGGCCGCCGATCCGCCGGCATGTACCGGCCGCCGCCGATGCGCCAGGCCAGTCTGCCATGACTCAGTATTTTCCAATTCAGGT
>DPSD01000625.1 GCA_003538495.1 Accumulibacter sp. | reverse complement strand
CGGCCGTGAATAATTTCGGGCAGACGGCCGATGCCTCTGTGGCCAGTGTCGGCGACCTACAGGCCGCCTTCATAAACGTCGCCCCGGCTATGGCGCAGTTCGGCATTCCTATGGAGGATGTCAACACGGCCCTGGGTATTCTCTCGTCGCGCGGCATTACCGGGGCGGAAGCCGGGACGAACCTCAAATCGATGATGCTGCACCTGATGAACGGTACAAAGCCGGTCACTGAGGCGATGAACGAACTGGGTATCTCGCTCTATGACGCGGAAGGCAACATGTACACGTTGCCCCAGATCATGAGTCAAGTTGAACAATCGCTGGCCGGACTGACAGAGGAGCAGCAGAACCACTACATCAAAACGCTGGCCGGCAACTACGGCATTAGCTCGATGACGGCGCTGTTGGGTGAAGGCTCTCAGGGCTGGATCGATATGGAGAGGGCCATTGGTGATGCGGCGACGATTCAGGAAGTGGCCGCAGCGCGGGCAAACACATTGGCCGGGGCGCAAGAGGCCCTATCCGGCGTGATGGAAACGTTCAAGATCAAGATCGGCACGGCACTCATCCCAGTGCTGACGGCGCTGGCCGACATTGGGGCAACGCTGCTGGAAAAGTACGGGCCTATGATGACGGCCATGTTTGAGGCGGTGGGCAATGGGATCGGCCGCATCATCGAGGTTATATCCGGCGGTCAACTGGGCGAGTTGTTCACCGTCTTTGAGGATGGATCATCCGTCCTGGGTAGCATCTTCGAGGCCTTCGGCATGGGCGAAGCGGCGGCGACCCGGCTGGCGACGGGTATCAGTACCGTCGTCACGACCGTGCAAAACGCCCTGGCCCCTATCGTCGCCGCCGTTACTCAATTCGTCTCCTGGAAGGACGTGCTCATTGAGTTGGGGCTGGCCGTGACGGCGGCTGTCATCCCGGCCATCGTCGGCATCGTGACGGCTGTCGCCCCCATCGCCCTGGTCATCGGCGGCATCATCGCCGTGATCGCCCTGTTCCGAACTGCCTGGGAGCAGAACTGGGGCGGGATTCAGGAAAAGGTGGCGGCCGTTATCGGTTTCATCGGGCCGCTGATTCAGACCGCGCTCACTACGATTCAAACGTGGTGGGCCACGAACGGCGCGGCGATTCTGGCGAAGGCGCAGGAGATTTTCGGCGGCATCCAGACAATCATCCAGACTGTCATCGGCGCGGCTATCGCGTGGTGGAATACGAACTGGCCGACGATTCAACAGACCATCCAGACCGTCTGGGGCCTCATCCAGACCGTCATCGGCGCGGCCGTCCAAGCCATCCGCCCGGCTATTGAAACGATTATGACGACCGTTCAGGGCGCGGGCGAAAAGTTACAGGGACTGGCCGGGCCGCTACAAGAATTGTGGGCCAAGGTGGGGCCATTCATTCAGGCGGCCGCGACGATCATCGGCGCGATCCTGACTGCGTTAGTCGGCTTCATCGTCGGCATCGTTAACGGCATCGCCGCCGCGCTACAGCCGTTCATCGAGACGTTCGTCAACGTGGCCGAGAACATCATCCGCATTGTTGGCGGCATCATCGGCTTCCTGACCGGCTTTTTCAATATCATCATCGGGCTATTTACCGGCAACGGCGAAAAAATCAAAGAGGCCTGGAGCCAGATGGGCGAAGGAATTAAGGACATCGTTGGCGGGTTGGTCAATGGCGTGTGGGACTTATTCTCCGGGCTGGTGGAAACCGTCGCCACGCTCATCGACGGGTTTATCACCGGGATCATCGAGTTCTTCCAGAATCTTTACGATGAGATCGTCGGCAATTCCATCATCCCCGATCTGGTAGAGGCCATCGTTGATTGGTTCGAGAACCTCATCACCTGGATTGGCGACGCGCTCAAGAAACTGTGGGCGGCCGTCTCTGAGCCATTCATCCAGATGTGGCAGAATTTGACCGCCTGGTTCGGCGCGCGGGTGGCCGACGCAGCCCAGCTAGGTCGCAATATTGTCCAGGGCATCGTAAACGGCATCAATTCCGTGGGGCAAAGCATCCTCAACGCGATCGGTGACTGGGTTCAGGCGGCTATCGATTGGGCCAAGGCGCTGCTGGGTATCTCCTCGCCCTCCACCATCTTTTACGACATCGGCGTGAATATCGGACAGGGCCTCGTCAATGGCATTCTAGCCACGGCCGAAGACGTGGCGTCGGCGATGGACAGTATCTTCAAGATGATGGGTAACGTATCGGGTATTGCCGGCGGCTTTGGTAGTCAATTCCAGCGGCAGATTCTCGACCCGCTGCAAGACGGCGTGGCGGCGATGGGTAAGCAGCTAGGCGACTGGGATGACACCATGTCCGCGATTGCCCAGCAGATAGGCTACGACGCCCGCTTTCCGTTCAATCCGGGGGCGGAGTCGGAACTGCTACGGCTCATCAACTACGAACACGCCTCGCCCCAGCAGCGCGACCAGGCGCGGGTGCTCCTTTCCATGATGCGCGAACGCAATCAGTTACAGGTGGACTATCTGGAACTGCAACAGGAACTAGCGGCCGAAGAGCGACGGCTGGCAGCGCTACAGGAGAAGCAAAATCAGAACGCTTTCCTGCAAGAGCAACTGAAACTGATTCAACTCATCCGCGATAACAACCTGAGCGCCGACATCCTGAGCGGGCTGACGCTGGGGTTGGGGGCTGACGCCGGGGCGCTGATGGATGCCATGCGCCACGCGCTGGAGCAGATGATTCAGGCGGCCGAACAGCAATTAGGCATCGCCTCGCCGTCGGCCGTCTTCAAGCAAATCGGGCAGCAGATCAACCGGGGGCTGCTCATTGGCCTGGCGGACAACCGGGGCGTTATCAATGCGATGCGCGAGGCGATGGACGACATCGCCGTGCGCGCCACGGTCGCTTCATTCCCGGCCCTGGCCGCGGGCGGCCGGACGGCCCACCTATACGGCGGGCAACATTTCTACATTCAGCAGCCGCGCCGCAGCGTGCTGGAAGATATTCAGACCTTACTTGCACCATGATACCTATATCTTTTCGGGACCTACTTCTCAACGCCAATGGCCTGGCGGCGGCATTTACCCAAACGTGGCAACGGCCGGCGATCACGCCGGTTGCCGTGCGCCGCCAGGGCAAGCGGCCGATCGTGACCGGCGTCGAAATGGGCGAGTGGACGTTGCCGGAATTAGGAATACTCATCGAAGATGGGGAGGCGGCCGAGGCCTTGCGCGCCGCGCTGCTGGCCGCGTTTGATACACGTGCCGGGGCCGGGGCGCTCATCGTCGCCGATGATGATGGCGGCAATGAGCGTTATATGTACGTCGTCTGTCAGGCATTAGAGCAAAAGCGCGGCCAGTTCGGTGACGGGTTTGTTGCCACGCTGGTAGCGACTGATGATGTGTACTGGCAATCGGTGGAGGCGCTAATCGTCTCCACGACAATGAACGACGTGGTGAAAACATTCACGGCGGCCAATACCGGCGACGTGGATACTTACCCGGAGGTGTTCATCGGCGAATCGACCAGTATCAGCGGCGACAGCTATTGGAAATACCGCCGCTTCTGCCGGGTGCGCTGGCGCGCGCCGGCCGGGGCGGATAACTACCCGGTCGAATTGAGTGACGGGGCCGGGTTCAACACGTTCGCGCTCATTTTCGATGACAAATGCGACAGCGAGAGCGAGTTCGCCGTCATCGTCGATGGCGTAGAGGTTGACCGCTGGTTTGGCGCGGCGTCGGGTGTGGCGACCGGATTCAATCAGACCGACACGCGCATTTGGACAAATCTGGATTTCCGCGCGGCGCTGACGGCAACCCTCACGGCCGATAACGACGATGAGATTACCGTGACTGGCGACATCAGCGCCTGGCCGGCGACGGGCATCCTGCTTATCGATAGCGAGTTATTCACCTACACCGGCCGCGACCTCTACCGGCGCGCGTTCACCGGGGTGAGCGGCGCGGCGTTCGGGTCGTCCGGCGCGAGCCACACGACCGGGGCGACGGTGGAATGGATTCAGCATGAGATATGGCTGGTCTATTCGACCGGCAAGACGGCCAAGACCCAAGACAACGCTCGCAAGCCGATCTTCAAGCTCAATACCAGCGACAACGCGACCTGGGAGTGGGCCGATTTCGGCAGCTTAGCCTCACCGGAACGAGCCGGACAATGGACGCCCATTTCCGGAGGGATGGGGGCGACGTTCACCGGCGACGAAAACGGCGCGGTGACCGACCCGTATCAAGTCATGGGGCTATCGCGGCCGGCGGCGGGGGCCATGCTGGCCGCTAACCATGCTCGCTGGTCAATATATCTACCATGCGGGTTGAGCGCGTTCGATTTGACCGGCGACGACTATCACAACAACGGCCTGCTGCGGGCCGAGGTATCACCCGACGGCGCGGCCTGGCAGTTCACCTACGCCTCGCCCGGCGCGGCCGTCGATGAGGTCTGGGACAACTGGACAGGCGGCAGCAGCAGCTTGGCGACGACGCTGCGCTATCTGGCGCTTATGCCGTGGAACGTCGGGGCCAATGACGTGCTCTCCCAGGTAACGGACGCGGACATCACGTTCCAGTCGGCATTGCGGCCGACAGTGGCGATTCTGAGCGAGCAGACGAACTATCAGACATTCATGCTCATCGACAACTTGACAACTGGCGAACAGTTGACGGTGGAGATATTGCCCGGTTTGCGGCCGGGGGCGGAGGCGGCGGTTATCAATACCGAGGCCAGAACCGCAATCATCGACGCCAACGGGGTGAATATCTATCACGGTGTGAGCCGGGATACGCTCCGGCCGGAGTTACTGCGCCTTGCGCCGGGGAACAACTCGATCCGGGTATCGGAGAACCCGCCGGCTAACAATCAGGTGTCATTGACCTACCGGCCGAGGTGGTACATATGACAGTCGAAACAGTCCAGGCTGCATCTGTCGGCAGCCTGGACGAATGGACGCTGGTCGCCGGCGCGTCAAAGCCGGTGGCGGTGCACGCGCCGGACGACAGCGCGACAACTTACATCCGCTGCTCTACGACGAGCGGCCTAACTCAGGCGTTTGTAGGTGTACCGTCTCTCGCGGCGGGCAGCATCATTACTCAGGTGGATATTAATGTCCGCTGTCGGCGTGGCGACGCGCAGGACGCCAACTATGTAGTTGGCTACTCATTCGATATTCAAGGCGGCGGGACACAGTCGGGCGAGTCGGGCACGCTGACGGCGCTGTCTGGATATGGCAGTGTGCAAACCTACACTCATAGCGGCCTGAGCGTGGCTTATGGCGGAACACTGGAATTTTACATTCGCAACACGCAGGCGCGGCGCGTGGAATGCACGTTGCTGGAAATCGTATTTACCTATACGCCGGGCGGCGGTGGCAGTTCCGCGGCGCCGCGGCTGGCGCGGGTCAGAATAGGTAGCAAGGTTGGGGGATTGCTCACATGATCTATCTTGGTGATTTTGTCGAAGATGACATTGTTGATTTTAAATGGTCAACCAACGGGGCCGACGGCGCGTCCATCACGCGAGCCACGAATGGAACGGTCTCGGTCTACAAGAATAACTCTGTAACACAGACGACCGTCGGCGTGACCGACACCGAGGATTTCGACTCTTTGACCGGCATCCATCATTGCCGGATTGATACCTCGGCCGATGCGTTCTACGTGGCCGCCGAGGAGTATCAGGTCGTGTTGTCGGCGGCGACGATTGACGGCAAGACGGTCAATGCCGTGCTGGCTCACTTCTCGATTCAGAACCGCTATCCGTCGGTGGCGACGATGCAATCCGGTCTGGCAACGGCCGCGGCGCTGGCGACCTTGAGCGGCCTGGTCGATGATTTGGAAGGACGGTTAACGGCCGCGCGCGCGGGGTATCTGGACGCGCTCAATACGGGCGTACCGCTTTCGGCGGCAGCCGTGGACGCCGTTCTCGATGACGCGGTGGAGGGGTCAACCACGTTGCGCCAGGCGGTGAGAATTATGATAGCCGCCCTGGCCGGCAAGTCATCGGGCGGCGGCAGCAGCACAATCACCTACCGCGATCTGGCCGACACGAAGAACCGGATTAGCGCCACAGTGGACGCCAATCGCAACCGGACAGCGGTGACGAGGGACGGGACATGACGACGCGCTACGTGGGGCCGGGCGGCAGCGACGCCAATAACGGCCTGAGTTGGGCAAATCGCAAACTCACACTAAACGGCGTTGAGGATTCGCCGGTGGCCGCGGGCGACGTTGTATACGTCGGCCCGGGCGTCTACCGTGAGATGCTCACGTTGGACGTAAGCGGCAGCGCGGACAATCTGATCACCTACATCGGTGATTATGACGGCAGTCACACCGACGGCGTGGGCGGCGTGGTGCGGATCACCGGTTCGGACGACGACCAGACGGCGACGCGGGCCAGCGGTGTCACCGGCTCATCGAAGAACTATCGCACGTTTCAAGGTTTTCACTTCGACATGGTTACGACCGGCAGCCATTACAACCCGGCCGGTTCTAACCAGGTCATTGAAGACTGTTACTTCGGTATCAGCAACAACAACGCCGCAATTTCGATAACGAGTGGAACGGCGCTGACTGTCCGGCGTTGTTGCTTTATAAATGGCGGCAGCGGCAGCCGGTACGGGGTGAGCTTCAATAACGGTACGGCCGTGAACAACGCCGGGCACGTCGTGGAGAACTGTCTGTTCGTGGCCGTTGCGCGCGGCGTGGACACCGCGCGCGTGGGCGGGATCACCATCCGCAACAGCCTGTTCTACTCGGTGCAATCCACCGGAGTGCGCGTTTCCGGCGCTCTGACCGCCGGCCAGACGGTGACGGTCAATAACTGCATTTTCGTCGGATGCAACGTGGCGCTCATGGCGACGACGACGGCCGAGTTTGTGGAGAACTACAACGCGCTGTTCGCCAATACTACCGACCGGACAAGCGTATCAACCGGGGCCAACAGCAATACCCTCCCCTGGCTGCCTGACTCGCGTTGGTTCTTTGAGATGGTGGGCGGCGGGGCGATGGTCACGCCGTTCGACATGGCAGGTTACTCGGCGTTGGTCAACGTGGCCGGTACGTCGCCGCCGTCGGCCGATATGCGCGGAACGACGGTGCAGGGGGCGCAGCGCGAATGGGGGGCGCTCGAATTCGATTCAACTCTGGACATAGAAGTAGGTAGCGGCGCGGGCATCTACCGGCGCGTGGCGCGGACGACAGGACGGTGAGATATGTCACTCTATAAAAACACGGCATCTCAGAAAGCGGCCGTTTTCGCCTACGACAAGACGACCGGCGCGGCCAAGACGGGCGACGCGGCCAATATCACGGCCTACCTCTCCAAAGACTGGGGCGCGGCGGCGGCGGTGGCGGACACGAACCCGACCGAGATGGACGCGACCAACATGCCCGGTTGGTATGCCTTCGACCTGACCCAGACCGAGACGAATGCCGAGGTGCTGGTGCTCGCGCCGAAGAGCAGCACGGCCAACGTGATCATCGACCAGGTGCAGGTGTTTACCGAGAACCTGGCTGTCAACCGAACCGGCGCGGTGGGGTCAGTGACGGCGGGGGTCACGCTGGCCGCTGATGCGATAAGCGCCGCGGCGCTATCGGCCGCGGCGGTGGATGAGATTCTCGACGAGGTTGTGGAGGGGGCGCTGACGATGCGGCAAATTTTGCGGCTGCTGCTGGCTGAGGCCATGGGCAAGGCGACGGGCGGCGGCACAACGTCAATTGCCTTTCGTGACAACGCCGACACGAAAAACCGAATCGCGGCCACCGTTGACGCCAACGGCAACCGGAGTGCGGTGACGCTGGACGCGAGCTAACAATGAGACCGACGAACTACAACCCGCTGCGCTCATGGCCGGCGAACTACTGGCCGGTCGGCGGCGCGGCGGTGGGCGACAGTCTGACTTACGCCTGGCCGCATGACTATTGGCCGGGCTACTACTGGTCGGAATATTGGGCGGACTATGGCACGACGCCACCACCGGCGACGATTATACCGTTGGTGATGCACCACTTGAAACAGCAGGGGATTAGCTAATGGCTATCGAATTAGACCACGCGACCGTCAGCCAGGAAGTTCCAATCGGGCCGTTCCTGAGTGATACCGACGGCAAGACGGCGCAGACGGGACTGACCATTGCCAACACGGACATCAAGCTCTGGAAGTCGGGAGCCACGACACTCGTCAACAAAAACAGCGGCGGGGCGACGCACATGGCGAACGGCGTCTATTACGCAACACTGGATGCCACGGATACGAGTTTGGTCGGCCCGCTGGTGGGGTTCATCCACATGGCCGGGGCGTTGCCGGTAAAATTTGAATGCCGCGTGAAACAGCCTACGGAAAACGTTGAATACAATTATTGGCGACACTGCTTATTTTTCGACGCCACGGGGACGCCGACAGCGACCACGATTCCTATCGGCGCGGTAGGTTACTCCGACTTGCCGGCCTGGACAACCAACGGGGCCTACGTTGGTATGATGCTGCTGAGCCTTTACCAATATTCGGCCGTGTCGCGGGTGACGGCCTACAACGGCGCGACGAAAACACTGACCATTGACCCCCCACTGCCCTTCACACCGAGCAGCGGCGACTCTTTCATGCTGCTCCCCGGCGCGCCGGGCGTGCTGGCCGACGGGGCCATTACGGCGGCGAAGATTGCGGCCGATGCTTTCACGGCGGCCAAGTTCGCCGCCCTCGTGACGACGGAGTTGCAGTCCGGGCTGGCGACGGCGGCGGCGCTGGATGCGGTCGATAATTTTGTGGATACCGAAGTCGCGGCGATCAAGGCGGTCACCGACAAGCTGGACCCGGCGCTGGAATTTGATGGCGCGGAGTATCGGTATATG
>DPSD01000626.1 GCA_003538495.1 Accumulibacter sp. | reverse complement strand
GGTGTGTGAGGCCGGCGCGCAAGTCGGCCGGCGCATTGGCCATGTATTAGAAGCCGACGCTCATCGCCACTTTATCGCTGTCGGTGTAGGCCAGAATCAGATAGGAGTGAACCGCCGAGTTGAGCGCAAATACAGCGCCGAAGATGATCAAGCCGGCGACGACGACGATCGCCGGCGCCACCCCGGCGCTCAGCGCCATGGCAATGCCGGCGGGCAGCGCGGCGAGAACGAAAGCCAGGATCGTCGCCGTACGCCCGTCCGGTTCGTGTTGGCCCTCGACACGACTACGCAACAGACGCGGGGTTGCTGCCTGGACAATGCCGTAAGCGATGACCCAGATGGCCAGAAAGCCGCCCGACTGCCAGAAAGTCCAGCCGAGGACGCTCGACAGAAAGACCGGCAGACCGACGACAAACCAGACGTCACGCGCCCCGAAAAGAAAGATGCGTGCCGCGGCCAGCTTGTTGACCGCGGCATTGCGTGAAAACATCTGCCCGAACTTGGCCTTCTTGTTGGCCTGCCCGAGGCCGCCACGCATCAACACCGCGGCCAGGATCAGGGCGACGGCGACCAGCACCACCAGCGACTTTAGCGCACTCTGGAAATCAAGCAGGCTTAGCAACAGGCCGCCGAGAAAGAAACCGACGCCCTTCAGCGCGTTCTTCGATCCGGTCAGGATCGCCACCCAACGGTACAGCATGGCCGACGAATCCTCGGGGACGATCAGCTTGACGGCGCTCTTCGAGCTCATCTTGGTCATGTCCTTGGCAATCCCGCTCAAGGCTTGAGAAAGCATTACCCAGGCAACGACCAGCCAGGACTGCGGCGCGAAAGCGAGCATCGACAACGCCACAAGCTGCGTGCCAAGCCCGATGAACAAGGTCGTCTTGAGTCCGAAACGGGCGCCGATGTAGCCGCCAAACAGGTTGGTCAGGATGCCGAAGACTTCGTAGAAGATGAACAGCGAGGCGACCGCGAGAGGCGTGTAGCCCAGATTGTAGAAATAGAACAGGACCAGCATGCGCGTCGCGCCATCGGTCACCGTATCTGCCCAGTAAGCGCCGGTGACCAGCACGTAGTTGCGCAGACCGGCACGCGACGCGTCGGTCCTGGCTGCGGATGGATCGCTCATGGTTCTCCTCCAGGGTGGTGCCAGCGCCGGAACTCTCGCCCGCCGGGGCCGCGACGGCAGCCCCGGCAGGATCTGGCGAAGGGTCTGTCTACAGCGATCCGGCCAGCTTGCGTGCCAGTTCGACGTAACGATTGGCGTAACCCCACTCGTTGTCGTACCAGGCGTAGATCTTGAGCATCGTGCCATTGACCACCAGCGTGTGCGCCGCGTCAACGATCGACGAACGCGGGTCGCCGAGGTAGTCCATCGAAACCAGTGGCCGCTCCTCGTAGCCGAGGATTCCCTTCAGCGCACCTTCGGCGGCCGCCTGGAACAGGCCATTGACCTCGGCCGCCGTCGTCGGTCGCTGCATCTCGAAAACGCAATCGGTCAGCGAGGCGTTGAGCAGCGGCACGCGCACCGCGTGGCCGTGGAGGCGGCCCTTCAGTTCCGGGAAGATCAGCGCAATCGCGGTCGCCGAACCGGTGGTCGTCGGCACCAGCGACAGACTCGCAGCGCGGGCGCGGCGCAGGTCCTTGTGCATCTGGTCATGCACCACCTGGGTATTGGTCGAGCTGTGTATGGTGGTGATCATCCCGTGCGAAATGCCGATTGCTTCATGGACGACCTTGACTACCGGCGCCAGGCAGTTGGTGGTACACGACGCGGCGGTGACGATCTGATTGCGCGCCGGATCGTAGAGGTGATCATTGACCCCCATGACGATGTTCAGCACGTCGCCGTCCTTGACCGGCGCAGCGACGACGACCTTCTTCACGCCCGCCGCCAGATACGGCGACAACTGGTCGACCAGGCGCCACTTGCCGCTGGCCTCGAGGACGATGTCCACACCGGCATCGCGCCACGGCCCGCCGACGACATCCTTGGCGCTGCTGTAGCTGATCGACCTGCCATCGACCAGCATGCAGCCGTTGCCGACCGAAACATCATGTCGCCAGCGGCCCTGCACCGAATCGAATTCGAGCAGGTGCGCCGCAGACTCCACCGGACCATTGGCTTCGTTGATATGGACGAATTCGAGCTCCGGCCAGTCCCACGCCGCGCGCAACGCCAACCTGCCCATGCGACCGAAACCGTTGATGCCAACCTTGATAGCCATTTCTCGTTCCTCCAGAGGGTAGGTGGGACTCTGCCGGATATCGGCGAGCCGAGGCGTTGCCCGCAGCGCGCGAGCGCTGCCCACAAAACGTTTCCATAATGCTAGAATTCTGGAAACATGTAAACCCTGCCGCGCCGAATTCGGACAGGGACCGATGGAAAACCGGGCGAGACGACGATTCAGCGCAGGGATCGTTCGCCATCATCGATCCCCCTGCGTGCCGACGCCAGGGGAAAACGCTTTGCGATATCGGGAATATTTCGGTATTGTTGGAAGAATGAATAATACCAATGCCGTTACCGCGCTGGCCGCGCTGGCGCAGGACAGCCGCCTCGCCATCTTCCGACTGCTGGTCCAGAACGCCCCCGCCGGACTGACCGTCGGGGTGATCGCCGAACAGCTTGAGCTACCCGCCCCGACGCTGTCGTTCCACCTCAAGACGCTGGCCCACGCCGGTCTGGTGAGCACCGCCCAGGAGGGACGCTTTGTCCGTTGTCACGCCGAGATGGGCAGAGTCGACGCACTGATCGGCTTCCTGACCGACAACTGCTGCGGCGGCCATCCCGAGATCTGCAAACCGCGGGAAGCGGCGCGCGAATGAGCTTCTTCGAGCGCTGGCTGACCCTGTGGGTGTTTCTGTGCATCGTCGCCGGAACGGCTCTCGGGGTCGCGACTCCCGAACTGGCGCAGGCCGTCGGCCGCCTCGAAATCGCCCAGGTCAACATCCCGGTCGGCCTGCTGATCTGGGTGATGATCATCCCGATGCTGATCCGGGTCGATTTCGATTCGCTGCAACAGGTGCGGCACCAGAAGAGCGCGATCGCGATCACCCTGTTCGTGAACTGGGCGGTAAAGCCGTTCTCGATGGCTCTGTTCGGCTGGCTGTTCATCCGCCACCTTTTCGCCCCTTTTCTTCCCGCAGCGCAGATTGACAGCTACCTCGCCGGACTGATCCTGCTTGGCGCGGCGCCGTGCACGGCGATGGTCTTCGTGTGGAGCAACCTGTGCCGCGGCGACGCCAATTTCACGCTCACCCAGGTTGCGCTCAACGACCTGGTGATGGTCTTCGCCTTCGCGCCGATCGTCGCCCTGCTGCTCGGCGTCTCGGCGATTCCCGTTCCCTGGGACACCTTGCTGCTGTCGGTGGTGATGTACATCGTCCTGCCACTGGCGATCGCGCAGTTCGCGCGTCACCGGCTCCGCCAGCGCGGCGAAGCGGCTCTCCAGCGCGCACTGGTGCGCATCGGACCGTTTTCGATCGCCGCGCTGCTGGCGACGCTGGTCCTGCTGTTTGCCTTCCAGGGCCAGGCGATCATCGAACAGCCACTGATCATCGCCATGCTGGCGGTGCCGATCCTGTTGCAGGGCCTGTTCATCGCCGCCCTCGGCTACGGGCTCAACCGGAAGTTCTGCGTGAGCCATGCCGTCGCCGGCCCATCGACCATGATAGGCGCATCAAACTTCTTTGAACTGGCGGTCGCGGTGGCGATTGCCCTGTACGGCTTCGATTCCGGAGCCGCGCTGGCGACCGTCGTCGGCGTCCTGATCGAGGTCCCGGTAATGCTCTGGCTGGTGCGCGTGGTGAATCGCAGCAAGGTCTGGTACGAGGCCGGTCTGAAGCACGCCGAGCCGCTTTCCGGGACGCACTGAGCGCCAGCACCTGCGCCCGCAAGGGTCGCGCAAGCGGTGCTTGACGAGTCGCGGTTCGAACAGGATACTTCTAGTGAACCGGTCAACTTCAGTGGCCGTTTTCCCCCGTTTCCGCACCCTCCCGACCAACCGAATCTGGACCAGAACTCATGAATGCAAACAGCATCAAACCGGGTGTCGCCAGTGGCGACCAATTGCAAGCGATCTTCGAACTGGCCAAGGAAAAGCAGTTTGCACTGCCGGCCGTCAACGTCATAAACACCAGCACCGTAAACGCGGTCATCGAAACCGCCGCCGAACTCAAGTCGCCAGCGATCATCCAGTTCTCCAATGGTGGTGCGCAGTTCTTCGCCGGCAAGGGACTCGACAATGCCGGTCAGCGCGCTTGCATTGCCGGGGCCGTCTCGGGCGCCGTCCATATCCACCACATGGCCGAACTCTACGGCGCCACCGTCGTGACCCATACCGACCATGCGGCCAAGAAACTGCTGCCGTGGATCGATGGCCTGCTCGACGCCGGCGAACAATACTTCAAGACGCACGGCAAGCCGCTGTACAGCTCGCACATGCTTGACCTCTCCGAGGAGCCGATCGGCGAAAACATCGAGATCTGCAAGCGCTACCTCGAACGGATGAGCAAGATGGGAATGACCCTGGAGATCGAATTGGGCGTTACCGGCGGCGAGGAAGACGGCGTCGACAATTCCGGCGTCGACAGCTCCAAACTGTACACCCAGCCGGAAGACGTCGCGCTGGCCTACGAAGAACTGTCCAAGGTCAGCGATCGCTTCACCGTCGCCGCTGCCTTCGGCAACGTGCATGGCGTCTATAAGCCGGGGAACGTCAAGCTGCAGCCGGTGATCCTGAAGAATTCGCAGGAATACGTGCAGAAGAAATTCGGCACCAAGGCGCAGCCGGTCAACTTCGTATTCCATGGCGGTTCGGGATCGACCCTTGAGGAAATCCGTGAGGCGATCTCCTACGGCGTCGTCAAGATGAACCTCGACACCGACCTGCAATGGGCTTTCTGGGAAGGCGTGATGGGCTTCTACAAGA
>DPSD01000217.1:2120-5696 GCA_003538495.1 Accumulibacter sp. | reverse complement strand
CCTGCTCGGCTCGACGGTGGTCATGCTCTTCCCGAAAGACGCGCTCTGCTTCAATCCCGCCTGGGCGCCTGCCCGCCCGATCCGCATGGGCGAGATGATGGCCAATCCTGCCGAACGATGTGGGCTTACGCCCGGCGGGTCAGGCGACAGTTCCGGTAGAACTTGATGACCTGAGCGATTCCCCAGCAGATCAGCGTTGGCAGCGCGGCAATGATTGCGGCGCTGACCGCCACCCTGGCAAAGCTGCCAGCCGTGATCAGCGGAACTTTGGCGGCAATGCCGGCGAAAGCCGCCACGAAGGCGGCAAGGAAGATGATACCCAGGATCCTCATGATCAGGTTTCCTTGCGTGAAACTTTGAGACTGCGGAAGTGGTGATGGCGCTGGCTCGACTGGATGAATCCCCGCGGGCGGGCCGGATGCCGATGCAGAAAACCGCACTGGCGTCGTTCGTGCTCTGTCAGGATTTTCGTTTGAAGCAAACGGATTATGAGTTGCGCTGGCGAGAAAGCGAGGAACTACTTCTCGGTTTTCGAGAACGGCTGTTCAGTCCACATAACGGTGAAGTTCACGCGGCGCTGCCCGTGGGGTTCGCAGCGGGCTCGCTGGCAGCCGCGCGCGAAAACGAACAGCAGCAGATCGCAGTCTTCGTTCGCGACACATTGAACCTGCGCCCACTGCCTTGTCGAATGACAAGCGGCCTCGCTTCGACGAGGACGCACTGACGCAGGCGCAGCGTCCTCCGGCTGTTCCGGCACCACCAAACTCGCTATCGAGGTTCCGCCCATGCTTGAGAACCATATCGTCGTCATCTTCGGCGCCTCCGGCGACCTCACCCGTCGCAAACTGCTGCCGGCGCTGGCGAGCCTGCACGCCCAGCGCCTGCTGCCCGAGCGCTTCGCCGTGCTCGGCGTCGGCCGTACACCGCTGGACGACGCCAGTTTTCGTCAGGAGATGGCCAGCGCCCTGCCCCGCTTCGCCGCTCACCTGCCGGCGGAAGCCGCCGCTTTCGTGCCGCTGCTGCACTACCAGTCGATCGATACCGGCGATCCCGCAGCCTACGAGCAGGTCAAGCAGCGCGTCTATGGGCTCTGTGCGGAACTCGGAATTCCTCACAACTGCCTCTTTTACCTCAGCACGCCGCCCGACCTCTATCCGAAGATCTCGGCCTGCCTTGCCGCAAGCGACCTCAACACGAGCGGCGACGGCTGGAAGCGACTGGTGGTGGAAAAACCATTCGGACGCGATCTGGCAAGCGCCCGCGAACTCAACCGGCAGTTGCTCGCGGAGTGGCGCGAAGACCAGCTCTACCGCATCGACCATTACCTGGGAAAGGAAACCGTTCAGAACCTGCTGGTGTTTCGCTTCGCCAACGAGATTTTCGATTCGCTGTGGAACCATCGTTACGTGGACTACGTGGAAATCACCAGCGCCGAGAGCCTTGGTGTCGAGAGACGCGCCGGCTATTTCGACGGTAGCGGAATCGTCCGCGACATGGTGCAGAACCATCTGTTGCAGGTACTCGCAATGGTCGCCATCGACCCGCCGGGGAACTTCGACGCCACCAGCGTGCGCTACGAAACGCTGAAAGTCTTCCAGAGCCTGCGCACGCTGCAGGACGCTGATCTGGCCCGCTCCGTGGTGCTCGGTCAGTACGCTGCCAGCAGTGTGCGTGGGCAGGAGATGGCCGCTTACCGGGCGGAGCCGGGAATTCCTGCCGGCAGCCGTGCCGACACTTTCGCCGCCATGCGGCTTTTTCTCGACCATCACCGCTGGTTCGACGTTCCGTTCTACCTGCGTGTCGGAAAGCGCCTGCCGACACGGGTGACGGAAGTGGTCGTCCATTTCAGGAAGACGCCGCATCCTGCCTTTGGTGTCCGCGGCGGTGCCGAGGCACAACAGAACCATCTTATCATCCGCATCCAGCCCGACGAGGGAATCCTGCTCCAGTTCGGCCTGAAGGAGCCCGGAGCGGGCTTCCACGTCAAGCCGGTGAGTATGGACTTCCACTACTCCGACCTCGCCGACACCCGCGTTCCCGAAAGCTATGAACGCCTGCTGCTGGACTGCATGAGCGGCGACGCGACGCTGTATGCGATGGGCGAAGCGGTGGAGAAATGCTGGTCGTTCATCGATCCGGTGATTGCCTGGCGCGAGTCGGGTGAAGCCCCCTTGTTCGGCTATCCGGCGGGATCCTGGGGGCCGCGCGAGGCGGATGCGCTGATCGAAGCGGACGGGCATTTCTGGCGCTATCCCTGCCAGAACCTCGCTTCCGGCGGTGAGTACTGCGAACTGTGAACGCCTGGCACGTCCACCCCGACGCCACGGCCAGCGTTCAGGCACTGGCTTGCGATCTGGTGCGCTGGTTGCGGGAACGGCGCGGCGAAATTCACCTGGCGCTCTCCGGTGGCAATACACCACTTCGCCTGTATGCCATACTCGCCGCGGCGGCAGGCATCCCGTGGCCGCGCGTGCATCTGTGGTGGGTCGATGAGCGCCTGGTTCCGCCCGACGATCCACGCAGCAATTACGGTGCCGCCAGGTCGCTCCTCGTGGAGCCGCTGCGACTGGCCGCGTCGAGAATCCACCGCATCCGGGGCGAAGTTCCGCCTGAGCAGGCGGCGGCCGACTACGACCGTCAACTCGCCGAACTCGCGGGCGCCGGTTCGTCGCCCGTTTTCGACTGCGTCCTGCTCGGTGTCGGTGAGGATGGCCACACGGCCAGCCTCTTTCCCGATACGCAGCCAGGGTGGACTGGCCGGCACTGCCTGCTCGCACGCCACCTCGACGACGGGACGCTGCGCGTCTCGCTGAACGAGGCCACACTGCTCGCCGCTGCCCGCGTGGTCTTCCTGGTTGCCGGCGTCGGCAAACGCAGCATTCTCGCGCGCATTCTTTCGGGCAACGCGCCCGAGCTGCCAGCCAGCCGCATCATCGCGCGTGCGCCGCAAGTCCATGCCTACCTGGACGCGGCTGCCGCCCCAGACCTTACCAGTTCTCCGGAGATTTGACATGTCACAGACCGCAGACATCGCCGTCGTCGGGCTCGCCGTAATGGGCCAGAACCTGATCCTCAACCTCGCCGACAAGGGCTTTTGCGTCGTCGCCTGGAATCGTACCAGTACTCGCGTGGACGAGTTCCTCGCCGGCGCGGCACGCGGCACGACGATACAGGGCGCGCACAGCGCAGCGGCAATGGTGGCCCTGCTGCAGCGTCCACGGCGCGTGCTGCTGATGGTCAAGGCCGGCGACGCCGTGGATGAGAGCATCGACCACCTCCTGCCCCACCTCGAGCCCGGCGACATCATCATCGACGGCGGTAATTCGCACTACAAGGACAGCCAACGCCGCGTCCAGGCTCTCGCCAAGCAGGGCATCCGCTTCGTCGGCATGGGCATTTCCGGCGGCGAGGAAGGCGCCCGCCACGGCCCGAGCATCATGCCCGGCGGCAACCGTGAGGCGTGGCCGCACCTGAGAAACCTCTTCCAGACGATCAGCGCCCATACCGATTCCGGCGAGCCCTGCTGCGACTGGGTCGGCGAAGGCGGTGCCGGCCACTTCGTCAAGATGGTGCACA
>DPSD01000217.1:1127-1811 GCA_003538495.1 Accumulibacter sp. | reverse complement strand
CGACATGCAGCTCATCGCCGAGGCTTGCCATCTGCTCAGGGATCTGGGCGGCTGCCAGCCTGCCGAAGTGGCGGCGATATTCGCGCAATGGAATCGCGGCGACCTCGCCAGCTATCTGGTCGAAATCACCGCAGAAATCTTTCGTGTCAGCGAAGCCGACGGCAAGCCCCTCGTCGACCGCATCCTCGACACCGCTGGCCAGAAAGGCACCGGCCGCTGGACCAGCGGAAGCGCCCTCGAACTGGGTGTGCCGCTGACGCTGATCACCGAGTCGGTGTACGCGCGCAGCCTCTCTGCCCGGCTCGACGAGCGTGTCGCTGCTGCGGCGATCCTGCCCGGCCCGTCGCCACGACCTGGCGTCGAGCGTGGCGCGCTGGTCGCTGCCGTGGGTGATGCGCTGCTGGCCAGCAAGCTGGTGAGTTACGCGCAGGGCTTCATGCTCATGCGGGCTGCCAACGACGAGTATGGCTGGCGACTCGATCTCGGCCGCATCGCCCTGCTCTGGCGCGCCGGCTGCATCATCCGCAGCTCATTCCTCGGCCGTATTCGCGATGCTTACGAGCACGACGCCGATCTCGCCAGCCTGTTGCTCGATCCCTGGTTCCGGCAAGTGGTCGAGCGCTCCCAGAACGGCTGGCGCGGCACGGTGATGCTCGCCGCCGAGCACGGGATCGCGGCTCCCGG
>DPSD01000217.1:501-857 GCA_003538495.1 Accumulibacter sp. | reverse complement strand
GGCTCGCCTTCTACGATGGCTACCGCTGCGCGCGCAGCCCGGCCAACGTCATCCAGGCGATGCGTGACTACTTCGGCGCGCATACCTTCGAGCGCACCGACCATCCGCGCGGGGTCTTCTTCCACCACGACTGGATCGGCAGCGGCGGTAGCGCCACCTCGGGCAGCTACACGGCCTGAGATCGAATGGCGGGGTCGGGCATCAAATGCCCATTCATGACTTTCATGACAGCCAAGCTGCGCAAGCGCTCTGCGTTTGCCGTCTCCCGGCCTGGCGCCGCCACGTGCATCCTGCAGGCACTCATAAGCACAACTGGCGCAGCGACCACAATCCCGGATAATGCCAAGATTATGACA
>DPSD01000217.1:0-281 GCA_003538495.1 Accumulibacter sp. | reverse complement strand
GGATAATGCCAAGATTATGACAAAGATCCTTCAGCGTGCGCGCACCGTCCTGTACTGCTGCACGGATGTGCTTATCAGTCACTGCCCGGCACACGCAAACGTACATCAACGGCCTCCACCAGAAGAATGAAAGGATGAAATCAAGCATGCGGCAGCCAGCCCCAATAATAGCAAGAAACTATTGCATCCATACTGACAATCAATTATACAAATGAAACAATTCTTCATAGAATGTGTTCATCGGGTTCCCGCGCAACCGGCCTCGGCTTCCCGAAAACCAC
>DPSD01000300.1 GCA_003538495.1 Accumulibacter sp. | reverse complement strand
CAGTTCCTGGCCAACATCCGCGAGACCGACGCCATCGTCAATGTCGTCCGCTGCTTCGACGACGAAAACGTCGTCCATGTCTCCGGCCGCGTCGACCCCTTGTCGGACATCGAAACGATCATGACCGAACTGGCGCTCGCCGACCTGGCCGCCGTCGAACGTACGCTCAACCGCGAGAACAAGAAGGCCCGCTCCGGTGACAAGGAAGCGCAGCAGGTGGTTGCCGTTCTCGAACGCCTGCTACCGCATCTCAACCAGGGCCATCCGGCGCGCACGCTGTCACTTTCCGACGAAGAAAAGGCGCTGCTCAAACCGCTTTGCCTGCTGACCATCAAGCCGACGATGTACGTCGGCAACGTCCTCGAAGACGGTTTCGAGAACAATCCGCACCTCGACAGCCTGCGCGCCCATGCCGCCGGCGAAGGCGCGCCGGTGGTCGCCCTGTGCGCCAAGATCGAAGCCGAACTCGCCGACCTGGACGACGAAGACAAACACGCTTTCCTCGCCGACCTCGGCCTTGAAGAACCGGGGTTGAACCGCCTGATTCGCGTCGGCTACCAGTTGCTCGGTCTACAGACCTACTTCACCGCCGGCGTCAAGGAGGTCCGGGCATGGACCATCCACGTCGGCGATACGGCACCGCAGGCCGCCGGTGTCATCCACACCGACTTCGAACGCGGCTTCATCCGCGCGCAGACCATCGCCCTCGCCGACTTCATCGCCTGCAAGGGCGAACAGGGCGCCAAGGAGGTCGGGAAAATGCGCGCCGAAGGCAAGGACTACATCGTCAAGGACGGCGATGTGCTGAACTTCCTGTTCAACGTCTGAACAGAAATTCTGATTCCGCTGGCTATCAGCGGACGACGCAAGTCGCGTCATTGAAAGTCTCCCCCGCAGTGGCGCCATTCAACACGGCGTCACCTGGAGCGTCGCGCAGGGCCTTCCTACCGCCAGGCTTTCGCCCAAGCCAGTGGCTGTCCCGCCAGTGCCCGCACCAATCCCGGCTCGTCAGGACCCGGGCGCATTTGCCGAGGATATGCCGGAAGATGTCGCCGTTGCTCCAGCGCCGGGTTTCTTCCCGATAGGGCATCTCGCTGGCGTAGTTGTCGAGGCACTTCGGGGCAACCTTGTGGATCTGGCCGATCTGGCAACGGCGGACTTGACATGCAGCAGGTCGTAGGCGTCCGCTTGGTGGCACAGATCACGGCCCCCTTGGCGATGTCGGCCGGCGCCAGTTTGCCGGTATTCGATCCGACCGAAAAGGCGACCACACTCTCGCGCCCAGGCGACTTTGGCACGCAATCGCAACCTGATGGCCGCCAGCTGCTTGCAGGGTAGATCTCATCGTCGACGACACCGCGAGCCTGCTATGCGACTCGATGATCGGTGGCTGCCATGCGATGAACCGGGTGCGGTTTCAACGATCGCCACCCGCTCTACGCACGCGCCGGGGCGCCGCCTTTGACCCAATGGCGGATCGAGCAGGTGGCCGCGAACCGCTCTTGCAACGGACCTCGACAGCCACCAAGCCGCCGCCGGTGCGACAAGTGACTGGGCGAAGTACCGTCGACGAGACCATGCCGCCGACCATCGGTGCGGCGATGCGAATCATCACCTCCGAACCGGTGCCGCTCGACCACATGAGCGGCAGCAGTCCGGCCATGATCGCCACCACGGTCATCATGCTGGGCGTCCCTGACGCAGGAGCCGGCGTCGCGATCGCGGATGTCGACCAACACGTAGGCCGCGAGCAGCGTGTTCTCGGTCGTGATTCCTGGCGGGCCGTTGCGCAGTTCGATGCTCGCCAGCTGTCCGGTCGGAATCATTCCGGCGGCGCTCGGAACGAAGACCTCGCTTGCGGATCGTCGCGTAGCGCGCGCGGATAGCGTACGCTGACGTTGTGGCGCTCGAGCCCTTCGACGGCGGTGGTCACCGTCGCGCCGCCGAGGGCACTGCCGATCGCCTGCCGGAAGTCGCCGAAGGTAGTCCGGTAGCGCGCCAGGTGATCGCACTTCGGGGTGATTGTTCCGGTAGCCGCCGCCGGTCACCCGCTCGGCGTAGGCGCTCGAAGTGCCTGGCACGTCTTGCACGCGGCTTTCTCGATCACCTCCACTTGCGGGCATTTGTCACAGCCACATGAGGACTGGCGTGCCAGCATAAAGAATAGGTGGCGCAACATGGGGTAGGAAGAACAGGTAGCCGAAAAGAACCAGAGAACATCGCGTTGAGCGCGACCATCAGGTCCGATGTCACTTCGGCCTTGCCGCCGACCGAATAACGCTAGGAGTACATCATGCCGGTTCCGTCGGCTGTTGCACCCAGGGGCCTGTTCAGCAGCGTCCTCGTTGGTCTGCTGACCCTGACGCTGGCGCTGCTGCCCGCCGTTTCCTGCCTCGCCGGCGAACAGGCCGAGCGTGCCGTTGCCGCCGTCAAGCAATTGATCGCGTCGGGCAAGGTCAGGCCCGGCTCAGTCATCCGGCTCAATCTCAAGCAGGGAAACATCGCTGCCTTCATGGGCCGCGACAATGAACTCAAGGACGACTGGGAAAGAGCCACGGGCATCCTGCTCGACACCGTCGTCGTGCCACAACTTCAGATTTCCTGATCTC
>DPSD01000338.1:25386-28064 GCA_003538495.1 Accumulibacter sp. | reverse complement strand
GTCCGTCTCGAATATCGCATCCCGGCGCGCGGCCTGATCGGTTTCCAGGGTGAGTTCCTCAACCTCACCCGCGGCACCGGCCTGATGAGCCATGTTTTCGACGAATATGCGGTGGTCAAGGGCGAAATCCCGGGCCGCCGCAACGGCGTCCTGATCTCCGCCGAGCGGGGCGAAGCGGTCGCCTATGCACTGTGGAAGCTGCAGGACCGTGGGCGGATGTTCAGTAGTCCGGGCGACAGACTCTACGAGGGCATGGTGATCGGTATCCACAGCCGCGAGAATGACCTGGTGGTCAATCCGATCAAGGGCAAGCAGCTGACCAACATCCGCTCCTCGGGTACCGACGAGGCCGTGCGTCTGGTACCGCCGGTCGCGCTGACGCTCGAGTCGGCGGTCGAATTCATCGCCGACGACGAACTGGTCGAAATCACCCCGAAGAGCATCCGCATCCGCAAGCGCCTGCTCACCGACAACGAGCGCCGACGGGCGTCGCGCGAAGGCTAGCTGCTGCGGCGAGGTGCGGCCGGCACGCCCGGCTCGGCTTGGCCCCATGGCGCGCACAGGTCAGGTCAGGTCAGGTCAGCAGTGACGCTTGCTCCGGGGCCACCGTTGCGCCTCCCACAGCCCCACGCTATCGCGGTCGCAAACTTTCCAGGTAATAGCCCAGCACCTGCTCAAGGTACTGCTCGGGTGCCGGTACAGCGAGCCCGGCGGCGGACAGCAATTCCTGCGTACGATGATTGGCGAAGGTCTGTTCGGTGGCCAGATAGTCGAGGAAGACCGGCAGCGTCCTGACCGCACGCCTGGCATCAGCCGGCATCAACAGGCTGGCCGCACTGACGATTGCGCTGAACACACCGGTTGGCAGCTTGATCAGCGGGGGCACGCGGCGCCCGGCCTCGGTAAAAGCGCGCCGAACACGTTCGCGCAGCGGGTCAAGCGCCAGCGCCAGCGCCGGTCCCGAACACGAATGGATGATCCGGCCAGTGCTGGCCGCTGCCGTGCTCGACCAGGCGATAGCCTTGGCGACGTAGTCCGCGGGGACAATATCGAGTCGCGCGACACCAAAATCCGGGGACATTCCGAACGTGCGCCTGCCAGACAAGAACTCGCACAAATGGTAAAAGACCTGAAAATGGATGATCCGGCCATCGCTACCGTTGCCAACGACCATGCTCGGCCGATGCACGGTCAGCGGCAGACCTCGTTCGAGTTCGACGCGGACGACCTCCTCGGCTTCAGCCTTGGCCTGCTCATAGGTGTTGTGAAAGTTCCGGGGTGCGGTCAGCCATTCTTCCGGCACCTTCCCATGCGTGCGCCCACCGACGCCGACGGTGCTGACGAACTCGACTTTCTCGAGACGCGCACAACCATCCGCCAGCGCGATGATGTGGCGAGCCGAATCGACCGAAGAGTGGCGAGCCTGCTCGATCGGCAGGTTCATCCGCACATTGCCCGCCGAGTGAATGATGTGCGTGCTAGTGGCGGCAAGCTGCCGATATTCGATGGCGTCCAGAGCAAAGGCCGGGCGCGTCACGTCGCCGCGCAGAACCCGTACCCGCCGGCGTGCGGCAGCCTCGGCGGGGCCCATCTGCCAGAAGCCGTAGAGCGACTCCAGGCGCCCGGCCAGTTCGCCGAGCGACGCTGCCCGCAGCAGCAAGGTGACTTGCGTCTCGGGATCCAGCAGCAGTATCGGGACCAGGGAGCTGCCGATCGCTCCGGTGGCGCCGGTAATGAAGTAATTCTTCATGAACTGCAATAGCAAGTCAGTGCGTCCGCGCTCCAGGCTGTGAAGGCGGTGCCATGAGCGGCATCGAGGTGGGCAAAGAGCTCGGCCAAGGCAACCTCGTGCTTGGCTGCGATGGCCTGCCGGCGCAGTTTCATGTTGGCCGTTATTTCGCCGCCGGAGACGGTCAGCGCCTGCGCTGTAATCAGCAATCCAGCCGGGCGCTGGTAGGCTGGAAGGGACCCGCTGGCGTCGGCAAGCTGCCGTCGCAGGCTCTGGAACGACTCCGCAACGCCCGCCTGCCACACCACCTCGCTGACCACCAGCAAGACCACGGGCTGCGGGCGACTAGCGCCGAAGGCCACCACGTGCTCCACTTGCGACACCTGCTGCAGCTGACTCTCGATGCCGGCGGGAGCAATGCGACGCCCGGTCGAGGTCTTGAAAATATCGCTCTTGCGACCAATCAGGGTAATGAAGCCGTCGGCATCGACAATCGCGAGGTCTCCAGTTGCCAGGTAGCCATCGGCATCCAGGGTGGCCGGACCGCAAGCACTCGGCTCGCCAAGATAGCTGGAGAACACTCCGGGGCCGCGCACCAGCAGTTCGCCGTCGTCGGCCAGACGCACCTCGCTGCCGGGAAGGGGCTTGCCGACGCTGCCGAAACGAAAGCAGTCGGGTCGATTGAGGCACACCGGGATGATGTTTTCGCTGATCCCGTAGGCTTCGAGGATCGGCAAGCCGATCGCGTGAAAGCGTTCGAGCAGCCACAGCGGCATCGGCGCCGAGCCGCTGACCATGAACTGCAGATCGCGGCCGAGCACCTTGCGCAGCTTGCCGAGGGCCAGCCAGTGGGCGGCCAGAAACTGCAGGCGGGAAGCGATTCCGAGCCGGTGCCCGGCTCGCGCTGCCGCGGCCCGCCGGGCGCCCGCCCGCCCCGCCCCCTGCGCCC
>DPSD01000338.1:18159-25142 GCA_003538495.1 Accumulibacter sp. | reverse complement strand
AGCCGCGGCTCGCCGGTCACCGACCCGCCACGCCCAGTGCACCACTTTCTGTTGCCAGGCCGGCTGCTGCGCGACGACCTGCTCGATACCCACGTACAGCTTCTCGAAAAACCGCGGAACACCGATGAACAGAGCCGGTTCGATACGCCTGACGTAGTTCATCACCTCGCGCGGGTCAGCCACGTAATAGGTTTGCGCGCCACGACCGATCGCGCTCAGATTGATCATTCGCTGGAAGAGATTCGATAGCGGCAGCCAGCACGCCAGACGACTGCCCTCGCCGACCTGCGCGTAAGCGGAGAGAATCGCCGCGGCGGCGAGACACATCTGCCGATGGCTATACGCGATACCCTTGGGTTCACCGGTCGTTCCGGAGGTAAAGATGATCGTTGCCGGAGCGTCGGCCTGCGCCTGATTCCAGTCTCCGCCGGAGTTCGTTTCAGCGAGAAGCTCTTCGAGTGGCACAACGCCCTCTACCCCGGCGGCATCGAAACAGACGACGAAATCGAGCCCTCGCCGAAACGCATCGCCAAGCCGATCAAGCTGAGAAGGGTGCGCCAGCACCAGACCCGCGAAGTTGCAGCGGCGAGCTATCTCGCCAATGTGCGCGTCAACTGCATAGGGGTCGAGGCCGACGGCAACACCGCCCGCGGCCAGGATCCCGAGTTGGGCGAAGTCCCACTCGCGGCAACTCGGCGCCATGATGCCAACCCTTGCGCCAGCGGACACGCCGAGCTTCCGGAAACCATTGCCGAGGGTGGCCACCGCCTGGCGGTAGCCACTCCAGGTGGTGCCCAGCCACTCCCCGCCGGCTGACGAAACCTGGAACAGAGCAGGGTCGTCTGGAGTCAGCAGACTGCGGGCAAGCAGCATCCCGGGTACCGTCCAACCGCTGCTTTCCATCGACACGTCACCGGCCGGCACGCGGCTCACGCCAATCTTGCCGCCCGTTGGTCGCTCTGACGGTTGCACAGCAGCCGCCTATCGCTGCTCGACGACCGGATCGTAGGCGCCTCGGCACCGGTTGATGCACAGATCGTCGGCAGTCAGGCCAAGCCAGGCCATGCTCCGGGTTACTTCCTTTCCCGGACCGAGCCGCTTGCGGATCAGGAAGTCGACCACCGGGCCCATGACCCGCCAGTAATTGCGGTTGGCCTTGCCGTGCCGGATCAAACTGGAAAACTCCGGAGCGTACGGGTTGTAGCCAAAGGTGCGCAGATCGGAATACATCAGCAACCAGTTGATCGGGTAGTTGCTGTGAATCGGGTTGGCATGCCTGCTCGATGCCACCAGGCCAAGATCGACCACTTTGCGCATGATTTCCTCCTGATTGTACGGCCAGGCGTGGAATGGAGCGAGGTAGCGCGGCACCTGCGTTCCCGCAGGGTGGCTCCTGGGGTTGTAGAAGCGGGCAAGATCCTCGGCGCTGAACTCGCCGCAGCTTGCCAGTTCCGGCGGCGTCCAGTCGGTCTCGCAGAGCAGCTGCCGCGAAAACTCGTAGAGCATGCGCTCCGGCTCCGGTTGGCCGGGGGAGTATCCTGCCAGCACCAGCGGGATGCCTTTGGCGATCGCCAGCTTGATCGCGTCGCCCTCGAAGAGAGGCGCATAAACGTACGACAGCGTGTAAACCGCACCGCGTTCCTCCTGGTTGCGCAGCAGATAGCGGAAAATCTTCTTGTAGAACTCGGGTGCGGGCGAATAGCTGACGTGGTCGATATTCAACTTGCCCAGGGCACGCCTGATGTTATCCCAGGCCAGCGCCGGAATGTTGATGTCGACCGTGAACGCCAGCACCTTGAGCTTGAGCTCGACGGCCAACCGGTGGAGGAGGAAGACGCTGTCCTTGCCGCCGCTGAGCGGCACCAGGCAATCGTACTCACCCTGCCCTCGACACTCGGCCAGGGCCTTCTCGAAATCAGCCTCATAGGCTCGTCGGGCGTCTTCCGCCCTGGCGGCCTCCGCGGCCAGCGACACGTCGTCGCGGCATAGGTTGCAGATGCCGTCTGCTGACAGCGACACGCCTGGAACGCGATCGGGCACCAGACACTTGGTGCATCTTTGCATTTCACCATCTCCACGCACCGGGTGAACGCTGAACGGGAGCGCATGCCGTGTTTGGCCCACCCCTTTCCCACAGCAAGAGGTCTTGGTTGGCTGCAGCTTCCAGATTGGCCCAGCCAGTTCGAAAAGCGCTTGCGACCCACTGCCATCAACGTCAATCGTTCACGACCGCGCAAGAGGCCGCGGAGTCTGGTGGCCGCCCAGGCACCGGGCAAACGCCTTTTCTTGCCACACCCCGGGCGCCGATACGACCAATGCCAGCAGCAACGTCTGTTCAGTAGCGAGCCGGCAATTACCATCCCCGGCCATTCAGTTCCGGATTACAGGATAGCCCCGCGCAGCCTCGGCTCAAGATGCCGCCAGAGGATGCGGAGGCAGCCTGGCCGGCGGTTGAAGCGGTTGAGTCCGGCGCTGGCCGAGCCTGCCAGCGTAGGAGTGCCGAATGATCGGGGAAGACGGCGGAATTGTCCATACCATCGTCGACTTCGCCATCGATCGAGGAAGCCGGCGAGACGAAGCGGGGCTACGCCGCGCAATGGCCCGATCGCCCGGGCTCGTGCGTCCCGTCTCAGCTGCCGCCCTCGATTTCTCGCCGGAACTGCTCGGAAAAAGCGACCGCTGCTGGAAAGAAATCGAGGAAATCGCGCTCGAAATGCGGATAAGCGCTGCTCAGTTCGCTGCCGGCGCCCGCCAGGCTGTTGCGGCGGCTGATGCGGTGCGCTGCGATCTGGTCGAGGGCACGGCCTGCCGCCGCCAGCTCCCGATAGCCGGCGAGCCAGTCCTCCTGGCGCATTCGCGGCAGCATCTGCGCCAGGCGATCGGGCAACGGCGATCGCTGCGCGAGCAGCGCGTACACGCCAGCCGTAAAGGATTCGAGCGGCTGCTCGGAAAAACGAGCCCAGTGCACGGCAAGAAAGTGGTCGTAGAAGACGTCGATGATGACGCCGCTGTAGCGGCGGCGCTCGACGCTGATTCGCTGCCGGCTCCGGCAGAAGACAGCGTGGGCGTCGGCAAAGCTGTCGATCCGCCGGTGCAGGGCAAGGCCGCGCTGCAGTGCTGCGCTGAGCCCAGGCGGCGCTGGCCGCAGCGGCCCCTTGACGAAATCGCCGAGCAGGGCACCCAGGCGGTAGTCGTCATCGGGGCCGGCGAGCAGCGCGTGCGCCAGGTAGTTCACGACGGCAGACGCGGAAACTGCCGACGCTCCGGCTCACCCTCGCTCGCGACCAGGCGCAACGCAGACCCGGGCACACGCGGCAAGTGCAACAGCAGCAACTCGCTGCCCAGCAGCGTGATCTGGCCGTTGCGCCGATTGTCGCCGGTGTCGCTGTACTCGAAACGATAGACGCGACGCAGCCGCAAGCGGCCCTCGTCGTCGCGGGCAGGACGCAGCGACGCCAGCGCCACGGTGTCGTCGAGCAGTTGCAGCTGGTCGGCATCACACGCCGCGCGTACCGCGCGAATGCCCGCCTCTCGTGCCCTGAAACTATCCAGCCAGAGCCAGCCGGCGGCCAGCATGCCGAGCAGGCTGAGGGTTTCCATCCACGGCATCGCGAGCGTTACCGCCTGGGCCGCGCGCGCAGGCCCGACAGCGCACGCTGGCAAGAGCTCGCGAAATCGATCTTCTTCCGGGCCACTGCGAATACTCCCGAGTAGGTGAGTCGCTGATCGGCGCGATCGCCACCAGCTTGGCTATACTAGCGAAAAATGCCCGACACCACATCCCGACCGGATTCGCCACTGCACCGCGCTGCCCGACTCTCGCTATTACTTGCGGCGCTGTTTGCCGCCATCCCGGGCAAGCTGTCGGCCCTTGAAACCATGGCGAGCAGTGATCCGTTCGACACCCGCGCGATCACCCCGCCGCGCCCGGCGCTCACGCTCTCCGGCCCGGACAGCGCCGACCTGCCGTGTCGGGCGCTGCCCGCCGACGCCGCCTACGGGGTGCTCGAAGTCATCGACCTGGCGCTGTGCAAGAACCCGACCACCCGTGAGGTATGGTCGATCGCGCGCGTCCAGGCGGCGCAGGTCGGCGTGGCGCAGTCGGAATTCCTGCCGACGCTCGACGGTCGGCTGGCCGCCAGTCGGGTGACCATCGATTCGCGAAGCGCCAACCAGCGCAGTGCCGCGCTGACCCTGTCGTGGCTGCTGGTGGACTTCGGCGCCCGGTCGGCGAACCTCGAAGTTGCACGGCAATTGCTCAGCGCAGCCTCGGCGACGCTCGACTCGACCGTACAAAGTGTTTTTCTCGGCGCGCTCCAATCCTATTACAACACCCAGGCCGCGCGGGCAGCGGTCACCGCCGCGGGGGAGTCCGAGAAAGCGAGCCGCGAGAGCCTGTCGGCGGCCGAGGTCCGCTACCGGGTCGGCACCGGCACCCCGGCTGACCGCCTGCAGGCGCAAACCGCGTGGTCGCAGGCGACGCTCACCCGCATCCGGGCTGAAGGCGTGCTGCGCAACGCCTATGGCCGGCTGGCCAAGGTCATGGGACTCGACGCCAATCAAGCGCTGCGGCTCGACGAGATTCCGGCAGCCGTACCCGACGCCAGCTTCGACCGGGACGTTGCCGAGTTGATCGCCGAAGCGCGCCGGCAACGACCGGAGATGAAGGCCGCCGAAGCCGAATTGCTGGCGGCGCAGGCCGGCGTCGACTACGCGCGTGCCAGCGGACTGCCAACCATCTCGCTCAGCGCCGGACCGCAATGGCAAGACCTCGGCGGACTATCCACCAACGGCAATTCGGTCGGGCTGACACTCAGCCTGCCGCTCTTTTCCGGATTCAACACCACCTACAACGTCCGCGCCGCGCAGGCGAGAAGCGACGTCCAGGCGGCGCGCCTTGACAGCACCAGCCAACAGGTGGCACTGGACGTCTGGGAGGCGTATCAGAGTCTGACCACCGCCACCCAGACGATCAGGACTACCGCCGACCTGCTGGCCAGCGCCGAGCAGTCCGAGCGCGTCGCGCTGGGACGCTACAAGGCCGGCGTCGGCAACATTCTCGACGTCCTCAACGCCCAGAGCGCGCTCGCTGCCGCGCGCCTGCAACGGATCCAGGCGACGCTCGACTGGCAGGTCTCGCGAGCTGCACTGGCCAGGGCGGTCGGCGTTCTCGACGGCAGCCTGCTGCTGTCGGTCAGCGATACCCAGAAAGCCCCGAGGCCATGAACATCACATTCCGAAAATCGGCCGTCGCCGTGCTGCTCGTCGCCGTGGCGGCCGCCGGTGTGTACTGGCAACGTCAGAACGCCGCCCAATCGCCCGAACAGCGCTACAAGCTGCAGATGGTAGATAAAGGCGACGTCACCCAGACCGTGTCGGCCAACGGCACACTCAACCCGGTGGTGCTGGTCAATGTCGGCACCCAGGTGTCGGGAACGGTGACCAGGCTGTACGTCGATTTCAATGACAAGGTCGAAAAGGGACAGGCCCTGCTCGAACTCGACCACTCGCTGCTCGCCGCGCAGGCGCGGCAGACGGCCGCCAACGTGCTCAACGTGGCGGCCGCGCTCGATCTGGCTCGGGCCAATGAAGCGCGCATGCGAGAGTTGTTTGCCGAGGAGTACGTCTCGCGCCAGGAACTCGAACAGGCCATCCAGGCGCGCCGCTCGAACGAGGCGCAACTGGCGCAGGCCAGGGCCGCCGCCGACAAGGACCAGGTCAATCTCCGCTACACGACGATCCGATCACCGGTTTCGGGTGTCGTCGTCGACCGCGTCGTCGACCTCGGGCAAACGGTCGCCGCCAGCCTGCAGACGCCGACGCTGATCAAGATCGCCCAGGACCTCTCCGAAATGCGCATCGACTCGAACTTCGCTGAAGCCGACATCGGCAAGATCAGGCCGGGGCAGAAGGTCCGGTTCACCGTCGACGCCTTTCCGGAGCGCAGCTTCGAGGGCGAAGTCCAGCAGATCCGCCTCAACCCGACTACCCAGCAGAACGTCGTCACCTACAACGTCCGCGTTTCGCTCTCCAACCCCGAACAAATCCTGCTGCCCGGGATGACCGCCTACGTCAGTATCGCCGTCGCCAGTCGCCGGAACGTGCTGCTGGTGGCCAACGCTGCGCTGCGTTTCAAGCCACCCGAGGGCGCCGGCAGCAACGGTGAGCAGGCGACCGCGGCAAAGACGCCAGCCGCCGAGCGTACCGGCGAGGGCAAGGGCAAGGGCAAGAAGCGCGACGCGAAGGGAGCCAACAGCGGCACCGTGCACATCATCGACAACGGCCGGCTGAAAGCGCTGAGCGTGCAGCTGGGGATCACCGACAGCCGCAATACCGAAGTGCTCGGCGGCGACCTGAAGGAAGGCGACCGGGTGGTGATCGGCGAAAATCTGGCCAATTCGGGCACCAAGCCGAGCAGCGTCGGCATGCGTTTGTTCTGATGTCGCAACCGCTCATTCGGGTCGCCGGGCTGGGCAAGTCGTACCGCACCGCCGCCGGTCCGTTCCCGGCGCTCAGGGGCGTCGCCCTGAGCATCGAAGCCGGCGAATTCGTGGCCATCATGGGCCAGTCGGGATCGGGCAAGTCGACCTTCATGAACCTGCTCGGCTGCCTGGACACCCCGAGCAGTGGCGACTACTTCCTGGTCGGCCACGACGTCGCCCATCTGACCCAGGACCAGTTGGCGAAACTGCGCAACCAGACCATCGGCTTCGTCTTCCAGGGCTTCAACCTGCTGCCGCGGATGAGCCTCGAAGACAACGTCGCCCTGCCGCTGGTCTACGCCGGAGTCGAGCGCCAGCCGCGGCGCCAGCGGGCGCGCCAGGAACTCGCCCGCGTCGGTCTCGCCGCCTACGCCGAATCGCTCCCCAGCCGCATCTCCGGCGGTCAGCAGCAGCGCGTGGCGATCGCCCGCGCGCTGGTCAACTCGCCGCAGCTGATCCTCGCCGACGAACCGACCGGCAACCTCGACAGCCATACCAGCG
>DPSD01000338.1:8435-17888 GCA_003538495.1 Accumulibacter sp. | reverse complement strand
CTCGCCGACGAACCGACCGGCAACCTCGACAGCCATACCAGCGCGGAAATCATGGCTCTCTTTGCGCAGCTGAATCGCGACGGCATCACCATCGTTCTGGTCACCCACGAGGCGGACATCGCCGCCTGCGCGCGGCGGCAGGTACGCTTTCTCGATGGCCTGATCGTCAGCGATCTCGCCACCCCGGCGCGAGTGGTCGGCTGATGTTCAAGGCGATGCTCGGCGAGGCCTGGTACGCGATGGGCGCCAACCGCTTGCGCACCGCGCTGACGATGCTTGGGATGGTCATCGGCGTCGGCTCGGTGGTGCTGATGATGGCCATCGGCCAGGGTGCCCAGTACGCGGTGGCACAGACCATCAGCACCATGGGCAGCAACCTGTACATTCTGATCTCCGGCTCGACCAGCGCCGGCGGCCTGCGCAGCGGCGGTGGCGGCGGCCCGTCGCTGACCGTCGCCGATGCCGAAGCAATTGCCGAACTCGACGGCGTCAGCAACGTCGCGCCGGTGCACCAGGGCACCCAGCAACTGGTCCATGGCCCGAACAACTGGAGCGCGACGGTGGTCGGCACGACGCCCGCCTACCTCGATGCGCGCGCCTGGACGATCGCCAGCGGTCACGCCTTCAGCGACTCGGACGTCCGCTCGGCGACCCGCGTGGCGCTGATTGGCCAGACCGCCGCCGATAACCTGTTTGGCGTCGACGATCCGCTTGGCAAGACCATCCGCATCCGCCAGAGTCCTTTCGTGATCATCGGCGTCCTCGGCAAGAAGGGGCAGAACCTCGACGGACGCGACCAGGACGACACCGTCATCGTGCCGCTGACCACTGCCCAGCGCAAGGTTTTCGGCACCCCCTTTCCGGGGTCGGTACGGCTGGTCATGGTCCAGGCCAGTTCCGCCGAAGCGATGCCGGCGGTCGAAGCGGGCATGATCGCGCTGCTCCGCCAGCGCCACCGCCTGCGCGGAGGGCAGGACAACGACTTCTACGTACGCAACCTGGCCGCCGCCGCCGACTCGGCGGCGGAAACGACGCGCGTGATGTCGGTCCTGCTCGGCGCCATCGCCTCGGTCTCGCTGCTCGTCGGCGGCATCGGGATCATGAACATCATGCTCGTCTCGGTGACCGAACGAACGCGCGAAATCGGCATCCGCATGGCGATCGGCGCCCGCCAGAAGGACATCCTCGCCCAGTTTTTGCTCGAAGCGCTGATGATCTCGATCGCCGGCTGCCTGATCGGCCTCGTTCTCGGCATCGCCAGCGCGCTAGTGATCAACGCCATCAACGACATGGTGATCGTCATCTCCGGTGCATCGGTGCTGGTTGCCTTCGGCGTCGCCGCCGGCATCGGCGTATTCTTCGGTTTCTATCCGGCGCGCCGGGCGGCGGCGCTCGACCCGATCGAGGCGCTACGCCATCAGTAGCCTTGCAGGCGCTACAATCTGCGATCCACAACGACAGCGAGACCTACCCCATGCCCATTTTCGCAATCGGCAGCCGCCGCCCGCAGCTCGACGCGCACAGCTGGGTCGCCCCGACGGCGATCGTCATCGGCGACGTCCGGCTGGCCAGAAACGCCTCGATCTGGTGGAACGCCACGCTGCGCGGCGACAACGACCCGATCAGCATCGGCGAGAACAGCAACATCCAGGACAACTCGGTGCTGCACACCGACGAAGGCGTGCCAATGACCATCGGCCGCGACGTCACCGTCGGCCACCTGGTGATGCTGCACGGCTGCACCATCGGCGATGGCTCGCTGATCGGCATCGGTTCAGTGCTGCTCAACCGCTGCGTGATCGGCAAGGGCTGCATCGTCGGCGCCAACACCCTGATCCCGGAAGGCAAGGTCTTCCCCGACCACTCGCTGATCGTCGGTTCGCCGGGCAAGGCGATTCGCCAGCTCGGCCCTGAAGAAGTCGAGCGCCTGCGGCACAGCGCCGACCACTACGTCGCCAACTGGCAGCGCTACGCGCGCGAACTAGAAGCCTTGTAGCCGCGGCGTGTGAGCCGAGCGGACCAAGACCGGTCTGCGCGACGAGGTCACTCGCAGGCCGGCCACGTCGTCAATCCCGAGCGCGTCGGCGTTTGCGATGGTGGGCCCGGATCCTGCTCGACACCCACCGAAGGGAACACACGCCACCGCCTGACCGACCGGGCGGCGAGCCCGGGAATCGACCATCCTCAAACGCCCGATCTGGGCGCAGTATCGGCCCCCTCGGCCAGCAATGACTGGATGACTGTCTTGAAACGGTCAACCGACGAGTAAGCCTGGAACGAAGCCGCCACCTCCTGCGCCCGTTGCGTGAAGGAGCGCTCACCCAACATCGCGCTGACGAGGTCCCCAGCCCTTCGCTGCGACACTCGATCGGCGCGCAGTTGCGCACCCGCACCCGAGGCGGTCACGAACTGCATGTTCAGCAACTGATCGAGGTTGCTGGGAATGCCCAGCACCGGCTTGCCCGCTCGAAGTGCCTGGTGTGTACTCGGGCTGCCGCCGTTGCAGACGACCAGGCTGGCCAGCGCCGACACCTCGTTTCCGGGCAGGAAACGGGCGGTCACGAGTCGTGGCGAAGCCGGCAGGTCTACGCCACTTGTTGCCACCGCGACCCGGCACCCGGTCGACAACGCGCCTTCAACGAGGTCCGCCAACACCCTCGGATCGCCGGAGCTTCCCATGGCGATGTAAACCAGATCCTTTGGCTCGTTCAAGTGGAGCAATTCGGCTGGAAGCGGAGCCAACGGCGACCAGACGATCGGCCCGATGTAGACGTACCTGGCCGATTCCCCATGCTCGGCGAACGGAACAAGCTCAGGTACGTCGGCAAGCAAGGTGACGTCGCCTTCGCTGAAAATCCGCCGCAGATCGAAGCCCAGCGAAGGCAGCCCGTAGCGCTTGCGAAGCCGGTGCATGGGCAGCGCATGGAAGGCAAGAATGGCGGGACAGAGCAAGCGAAAGAGCGGATTCACGGTTGCCGGCCCCAGTAAGCGGGTCACTGGATGGACTGGCACATCGAATGCGACCCGAACATGAGGACTCCAGTAAGCATTGGAGATGGCGACGTAGGGAACACCAGCGAGCCGCGCGCTCACTGCCAGCGACAGCCGAAAGTCGCCGACCACAAGGTCCGGGGCGAATCGTTCAATCTCCCGCAGGTCGTCTTGGACGTATCTTTCGAGAACATCAAGCGGGAACACCGGCCTGCCGCTCGCCACCGCTCGCAGATAGGCGGCACTGCCAATGCACTCGATCTCCCTGACAATCAGACCCACTTCCGCCGGGATGCTGGCATAATCGGCGCCAGTGACGAACGCCACGGCGTAGACTTCGGGATCAAGCGAGCTGGCCAGAACGCTGGGACGGGCAACATGAGCAAGCGTTGCCGGCTCGCCGAAAAAGAGAATTCGCCTTCGCGTTCTGGCCGGTTCACGCCGCCCGCTTGCGTGCGCCATGGAATTCGTTTCGTCCCGCTGATCTGCATCTGGAATCAAGACATTGACCTCTCAGTTCACGACCACCACGAAGGGTCGGCGCGATGGGCGCCTGCGACAGGGCGTTCAGCCAGCCCCGCCCAGACGAGCACCCGATGAGCACGCGTTCACCGGCCCCGGATCGGAAGCAGCGCAGACCAGTGGCATCGCGCGCGGGAAGCGAACGATCTTACCGCACGCTGTTGACATCTTGAGGCAAGCAGTGCATGGAACCTTGCCTCAGACCGAGCGCATGCCTACCTTCACTCAGCAGCCCCCGTTGCATGCAAGAAACCGCCGGAGTGTCGGATTTTTTTACAGTGGAGCCGGAACCGAGCGGCATCCAAACAAGAATAAAGATTTATCATATTGTTTTTGCACGATTTTTAATATGTGGCACGCGGATTGCTTATTAGACGTGTGCCGCAACAATAAACCAAAGTTCTCGTGATAAACCTAGTTTTGCATCAAGGAGTCTGGTCATGAAAAAGAAAATCCTTCGTCCCCTGGTAGCCACTATGGCGATCGGGCTGTGCTCCTCAGCATTCGCGAGCACAATCACCAACCTGGATCTCGTAGCCGCAACCCCGTTCAACGGCTTCGACTGGTCGGGTAACGGAACGGTCGTCTCGACGCCTGGTCCGGCATACAAGAACGGCGACGCGGTAACAAGCTACTACTTTGCCGACGCCAAGACCCTCGACAAGGTCGGCGGCGGCAGCTTCATCACGCCGAACATGATCCTTGGCGCGCCTGGCGGCGGAGCTTTTGCCGCCGGCAAGTACGAATACACCGTCGTTGCCACGCTGTCCGAAATCATTTCCTGCGGCGTCGGGCCGATTGGTACGCCTTGCGGCGCTTTGCCGGGCTTCTTCACCGCCCTTGGGGGAACGTGGGACGTCTACTATGACTACGCTGGAAACGCATTCGGCGACACCATCGCCAACCAGATCACGGGAACGGGGTTCACCGACGGCACCAAGGTGCTGAGTGGTCTCGTCGATCCCGGGTTTGCGGGAGTGTTTGTTCCCACCTCGGCAACCAGCGGTACGGGTTCATTCTCCTTCGAGGGACCGGTAACCTATACCAACCCCACCTACATTTCGCCAGACCAGTGGAGAACCAACGCAACCTCAACGCTCCAGCGTGGAACATTTACGACCAACTGGACAGCCCCGACGGGAACTCCGTTTGGCGCTCTGCCGCCGAGCAACATCACCTTCCAGGCTGATGCCCAGCAAGCACTGCAGGTGGTGCCGGAGCCGACCTCGGTTGCGCTCTTCGGAATCGCTCTGCTTGGTGTGTTCGCACGGAGCACTCGGCGCAAGCAGCTGAGCTAGGCGAAGTTGCCTCACTAGAAAAGGCCGGCGTCAAACGCCGGCTTTTTTTCGTCCCGTGCAGATGGCGGACGCCCATCCTCGTCCTGGATCGCAATGCAAAGGTCGGCCGGCCATATCCTTCGGATAGGTCACCTCCGCCCCATGCTGCTCCCTGCATGTGCGCAACCTTGATCGCCTGTCCCCGGATGGCTGCGCGACTGGCGCTTTGCGGCCCAAGGCCGCTCTCACCCACCGGCCCCTCTTCCACCGGCACACCGCAGCTTACCCAAGGGGCGTTCTTCGACGATCTTGGCGTCGCACCGATTGCGTGATCACTTAGCGTCCGGTAGCATAGATTCCGGCAGCCTTGCAATTCTGCCCTGGTCAGTGAATCGCACGAGAAGTGTGCGGCAGAGCGTACCGCTTTCACCAGCCGCAGCAACAAGATCAGCCGTTCAACCGAGACACTCCGATCAGGCTCATGCTTGCTCTCCTTGCGCGACTCCTTGGTGGCCACCGTGAATGATGAGCCAACGGCAAGGACTTTCATTCTTGCTCCGCTGGCGTCGGGCCGGTTTGCCCCTTTCTCCTGCCAGTCCCTGTTGCCTACACCAAGTCCGCGATGAGTTCGTTCAATAGAGACTTGTTGGCCGCCTGGCGCAACGTTGAACGTCAACGCCGACGAAGTTCCGTTGCGGTGACCGCGGTAGCCTTTGGGGTGGTCGCACTGGTTCTCGCTGGCGGATTCATCGACTGGCTGCTCATGGCTCTGCGCGAGTCGACGATCAATGCACAGATCGGGCACGTCCAGGTGATGCGCCCGGGCTATCGAGACAAGGGACTGGGAGATCCGTTCAACTATCTCCTTCCAGAAGCCTCATCCGAACAAGCGGCGATAGCCGAAATGCCGGAAGTCAAGGCCATGGGCGCCCGGCTATCGTTCAGCGGCTTGATCAGCCAGGGGGAAGCGACGGTGGCGTTCATTGGAGACGGCGTCGAGCCCGACAAGGAACGCCTCCTCTCCAGCGCCCTGCACATCACCAGCGGCGAGGCACTTTCATCGTCAGATGCTCGCAGCGTCATCCTGGGAAAGGGCCTGGCCGCCAACCTCGGGGTACAGGTGGGAAGCACTGTCGTCCTGATGGCGACAACTGCTTCGGGCGGGATCAATGCGGTGGAATGCCGGGTACGAGGTCTCTTCGTTACCGCCTCAAAGGCGTACGACGACGCCGCCCTGCGGGTGCCCATCGCGACCGCGCGCAAATTGCTCAAGGTTGCCGGGTCGCATGTCTGGGTCATACTTCTGGACCATACCGAACAGACCTCGGAGGTGCTGGAGAAGCTGCGCGCGCAGCGCGGCGCGGCGGCGCTGGAATTTGTCCCGTGGAACGAGCTGACCGACTACTACAACAAGACGGCCAGCCTGTTCAAGCGGCAGGTAGGAATCATCCGGCTGATCATCGGCCTGCTCATCGTGCTGTCGATTTCCAATACGCTGATCATGAACGTCATGGAGCGTCGAGGCGAGATTGGAACCGCGATGGCCCTGGGCTTGCGACGATCGAACATCCAACGACAGTTTCTCATCGAGGGGGCCGTGCTTGGCCTGCTCGGAGGCGCGATCGGGGCGATCGTCGGCGTGCTGCTTTCCACGCTGATCAGCTGGATTGGCATTCCGATGCCACCGGCACCGGGAATGGAAAGCGGATACACCGCCGAAATCCTCAATTCCTGGAGTCTGACTGCGGGCGCTTTCGTCCTGGCGGTCGCGACCAGCGTCATCGCTGGCCTGTATCCTTCGTTCAAGGCGTCACGCATGATCATCGTCGACGCACTGCGGGCCAATCGATAGTGTCTCTTACGCCCGCACGCCTGATGTTCTCGCTCGCTTTTCGAAACATCTTTCGCCAAAAAGTGCGAACGGCGATGACGCTTGCCGCGATCGTCTTCGGTGTTCTCGGGCTGATTCTGGGCGGCGGGTTTATCCAGGATATGCTGACTCAACTCGCCGAAACGATCATCCATTCGCAGTCCGGCCACATTCAGATCAACCGCAAGGGCTTCTTCGAAAGCGGGTCACGCTCACCAGAGAAGTTCCTGATCGATCGTCCAGACGAAGTGCGTACGACAAGCGCTTCATTGCCGGGTATCGACGACCAGATGGCGCGCATCAGCTTTTCCGGGCTACTCAACAACGGCAAGACCGATAAGTCAGTCCTGGGTGAGGGTATAGAACCCGACCGCGAAACCAGGCTCGGAAGCCTTCTACGAATTATCGCTGGGAGACAACTGACCAATGATGACCGTTACGGAGCGCTGGTCGGCGAAGGCATAGCCACCAGCCTGAAACTTGAGCCGGGCAGCCGCGTAACGCTGGTCGCCAATTCGACCGAAGGCGCCTTGAACACCGTGGAACTGGAAGTGGTCGGCGTGTTCCAGAGCTTTTCGAAGGAGTTCGACGCCAGCGCCGTGCGGATTCCCCTGGCTGCTGCGCAGGAACTGCTGGCCAGCGATGGCGTGAACACGATCGTTGTCTCGCTGCAGCGGACTTCCGACACGGACCGCACCGTAAACTCGCTACGGCAGTTGCTTGACCCCGACGACTACGAAGTCAGGGCGTGGTACCAGATCAACGACTTCTACGAGAAGGCCGTCGCGCTCTACGAGCGGCAGTTCAGCGTGCTGATCCTGATCATTCTGGTCACGGTGCTGCTGAGTGTGGCCAACAGTGTCAACATGAGCGTCTCCGAGCGTGTGGGGGAATTCGGCACGATGATGGCCGTCGGCAACAGGCCCGGACAGATATTTCGCCTGATTGTCGTGGAGAATGTCCTCTTGGGAGCGTCTGGCGCAGCGGTCGGCGCCGCTCTCGGCGTGCTGATGGCTCTGGCAATTTCTGCCGTCGGCGTTCCGATGCCGCCGCCACCCAACGCCAACCTCGGCTACACGGCTCACGTGGCGATCGTACCGTCACAAATCGCACTGGCCTTCGCGGTTGGATTCCTGGCTACAGTCCTGGCTTCCTTGTTCCCGGCGTTCCGCGTTGCCCGGATCCCCGTGGTCGAAGCCCTGCGACAGAACGTGTGAGCCGTGCAGCCCCCCCGCATGCAACGATGCGTCGCCCGCATCTGTGACGCCACCGCGATTGCGCGCCGCAAAGCGCTTCAAGGTCGGTCATAGCGACTTCCAGAGTCCAAATCTTCGCCGCCAACTCAGACCCCGGATAGCCGAACCCGGCGCCCGACTGCAAGAAAGCGGCAGCAACCATTCCTCACGTCCGAGAGTCAGAATCCGGCGTCATCGGCGCGCCGCCGTCGGCGGACCGCGAGCACGACGCTGGCCAGGGTGGTCAGCGCGACGAGTGGCAGGGCAAGGATACTGAGCGTGGTCCAGCCGCCGTCGGTGACCAGCAGACCGGCGGCAAACGAAGTTGCGCCCTGCACGCCGAGAACGACGAAGTCGTTGCTGCCCTGAATTTTGGCTTTTTCCTCGGGGCGGCAGGCCTCGGTCAGCAGCGTGGTGCCGCCGACGAAAAGGAAGTTCCAGCCAACTCCCAGCAGGACCAGCGCCCACCAGAAGTGCATCAGGCTGACGCCGGACAGGGCGATGCCGATGCAGACCAACAGCAGCGCAGCGCCGACCAGCAGGACGGTCAGCACACCGTAGCGTTTGATCAGGTCGCCGGTGAAGAACGATGGGGCGAACATGCCGATCACGTGCCACTGCAGAATGAAGGCCGTGTCAGCGAATGGCAAACCGCAGATCTCCATCGCCAACGGCGTCGCGGTCATCAGCAGGTTCATCGTCGCGTAGCCGCAGGCAGCGGCAAGAACAGCGACGATCAGCTCCGGCTGGCGCGCGATCTCCCGGAAGGGCCGGCCAGCCCCCTGCTGTCCGCTGGCCGGCAACGCCGGGATTTCGAGCCGGCTAGCCAGCAGCATCGCCAGCGCCGCAAAGCCGATCAGCGCAAGATAGCTCGCCAGGTACGTCGGCTGCAACAGATTGCGCGTCAGCGTGCCGACCTGCGGCCCGATCACGCCGCCGACGATACCACCCGCCAGGGTCAGCGAAATGGCCTTGCCCCGCCAGTCGACGGGCGCCGCGTCGACCGCTGCAAAGCGGTACTGCTGGCCGAAGGCGTTATAGATGCCGGCCAGAATCGTCCCCAGACAGAGCAGCGAGAAACTGCCGGCATACACCGCAATCGCAGACAACAGCGCGCCAGCGGCCCCGAACGCCGCCCCGAGCATGAACCCGACGCGACGACCATGATGCTTCATGAACAGCGCGGCGGGCACTGCCGCCAGCGCCGCACCGATGACGTAGGTGGTAATCGGCAGGGTCGCCAGCCGTTGGTCGGCGGCGAGTTGCAGCCCCAGCAGGCCGTTGATCGCCACCAGGGTCACGCCGTTGGTCAGCAGCAGGGCCTGCGCAGCAGCCAGCAGGGCGATGTTTTGCCGATACGGCAGCGCGCTCGTCGGCGCGCTCATCGCTGTCCTGCCTTGTCCGCCAGTTGCCCGCCAGCTACGCCATGAGCAGCGCTTGCCGGGCTCACGCGATAACGCCGCCACCCAGGCAGACGCGGCTTTCGTAGACCACCACCGACTGCCCAGGGGTCACAGCCCACTGTGGCTCGGCGAAACGGACCACACACGAGTCGGCG
>DPSD01000338.1:0-8141 GCA_003538495.1 Accumulibacter sp. | reverse complement strand
TTGGCGGTGTACACCCAGTGCGTGTGCGGCCGCTCGCCGGCGACCCACGACAGGTCGGAGGCATTCAGCTCTTCGGCCAGCAGGGCCGGATGCGCGTGCCCCTGGACGACATACAGGACGTTGCTGGCAAGCTCCTTGCCGGCAACGAACCAGGCGTCGTGGTCGCCGCTGTTGCCGCTCTTGCCCCCCTTCACCCCGCCGATGTGCAAGCCCTTGCGCTGGCCGATGGTGTGGTAGGCGACGCCATCGTGCTCGCCGAGCAGGCGGTTGTCTTCAAGGCCGCGAATTTCGCCTTTCTGCCGCGGCAGATAACGCATCAGGAAGTCCTTGAACGGTCGTTCGCCGATGAAGCAGATGCCGGTCGAATCCTTCTTCAGAGCGACGTGCAACCCGGCGGCTTCGGCGATCTTGCGGACCTCGCGCTTGTACAGTCCGGCCAGCGGAAGCAGCGTTTTCGACAACTGCTGCTGGTTTAGGCGATGGAGAAAATAGCTCTGGTCCTTGGTCCCATCTTCGGCCTTGAGCAACTGGAAAGCACCGGCAAATTCGCGTACCCCGGCATAGTGGCCGGTCGCGATGCAGTCCGCGCCGATGCGCAGCGCGTGCTCTAGAAAAACGCTGAACTTGATCTCCGAGTTGCACAGCACGTCCGGGTTTGGCGTTCGCCCGGCCTGATATTCCTTCAGGAAGTGTGCAAAGACACGCTCCTTGTATTCGGCGGCGAAGTTTACCACCTCGACGTCGATGCCGATGACGTCGGCAACGCTGATGACATCGACCAGATCCTGTCGTGCCGAGCAGTATTCGTCGCTGTCGTCGTCCTCCCAGTTCTTCATGAACAGCCCGAGCACACGCCAGCCCTGTTGCTTGAGCAGTAGCGCCGCCACTGCCGAATCAACGCCGCCAGACAAGCCGACGACCACTGTCTTTGCCTCATTCATTTTCTTGCCCTTGCTCGCGATCACCATCCCGGTCGTGCGCCGGGGCTGCCCGCGACAGCCTCCGCGCGCCTGTTGTTCTCGTCACCCGCCGGTTGGCTTTCACCGGCTTCCTGGCTTCCACCGGCTTCTTGGTCTGCACTCGTTTCGTCGCCACCTGCCAACCACCTCGGCAGCGCAATAACCACCGCCGGCTGGCCATTGTCGCGAAACCAGCTGTCGACGACGTAGTAACGTGTCGACGCGGTCGCCTGCCCTCCCCGACCAATTTCCTCGATTTGCGCCGAATGGTGCACCGACAGGTGGTGCACCCGGTACTCCGGGTCAAGGACGCGGTGAAACCGAAGCCAGCCACGGCTTTCCAGCCAGCGCAACAGACGGGTGGTAGTGGTCGAATGGTCGATACAGTCCATCCGCCCATCGACGCCAGCATCCTCCGTATTGCCGCCGCGGTCGGCCGCAATCGGCGTCTGCTGGCCGGCCCAGCCGAGCAGCCAGCCAATCACCAGCGACAAACGCTGGCGCTCGTCTGCCGCGGCCCGTGCGGCGCCCAGGAAAGCCCGGACTTGCTGCAGCTGGCGATCGCTATAGATGACCTCGGCGCTGGTCAGACAACCGTAGTTGTAACAGACGCTGATCGCCTCGGCGCCACGCACCGGCGCCGCGCCGACCAACAGCAGCACCAGCAGCCACCTTACTGGCAATGGGTCAATAGCTCCAGCGGATAGCGCCTGCCTGCCTGCCAGTCGTCGACGCAGCGCATCACCAGCGGGCTTCGATGGTGCTCCCGCAGTGCCCGAACCTCTTCAATCGTCAGCCAGTGCGCCGCCAGAATGCCGCTGTCAAGCGCTCGCCCGGGATCGTGCGCACGGATCTCGCCACCGAAGGCAAAGCGCAGGTAGGTCACGTCCCGGGCCTCGTTGCGGCAGTTGTAGATGCCGATCAGGTACTGCGGATCCAGGATATAGGCCGTTTCTTCGAGCGTTTCCCGAATCACCGCTTCGATCAGTGACTCGCGGCATTCGAGATGGCCGGCCGGCTGGTTGTAGCAGATACCGTAATCGGTTTGCTCTTCAACGAGCAGAAAGCGGCCGTCGCGTTCGAGCACGGCGGCGACAGTGACATTCGGTTTCCAGACCATTCGAGAAGCCTTGCGACCAGGGCAGAGGCGCCATTTTACCGCCAACCGGCGGCCGAAATCGGCTAGAATTTCCGCTTCAGGATTTCCCGCAAAGAGAGAGCAGACAATGTCCATGGCGGATCGCGACGGATTCATCTGGTACGACGGTCAACTGGTGCCGTGGCGCCAGGCAACCACGCACGTACTGACTCATACCCTGCATTACGGAATGGGTGTATTCGAGGGCATCCGCGCCTACAAAGCCCAACAGGGAACCGCCATTTTCCGTCTGGAGGACCACACCGACCGGCTCTTCAACTCGGCGTACATCTTCCAGATGAAGATGCCCTACGACAAGGAAACGCTGATCGAGGCACAAAAAGAGGTGGTTCGCGCCAACCAGCTCGAATCCTGCTACATCCGGCCGATCGTCTTCTACGGTTCGGAAGCGATGGGTATCGCCGCCACCGGGGTCAGTACGCATGTGGCCATCGCCGCCTGGCCGTGGGGCGCCTATCTGGGCGCCGAGGGGATGGAGAAAGGGATCCGGGTCAAGACCTCGTCGTTCACCCGTCATCACGTAAACATCAACATGTGCCGCTCGAAATCGGTCGGTACGTACACCAACTCGATCCTCGCCCACCAGGAAGTCGCCCACGACGGCTATGACGAAGCATTGCTGCTCGACGTCGACGGCTACGTCGCCGAGGGCGCCGGCGAGAACGTCTTCATCGTCAAGCATGGCAAGCTGTACACCCCCGATCTGACGTCGTGCCTGGAGGGCATCACCCGCGCCTCGGTCCTGCAGCTGGCCGACGAACTGGGCATTCAGGTGATCGAAAAGCGGATCACACGCGACGAGATCTATTGCGCCGACGAGGCCTTCTTTACCGGCACCGCCGCCGAGGTCACGCCGATTCGCGAACTCGACAACCGTCAGATCGGCGCCGGCCACCGTGGCCCGATCACCAGCCAACTGCAGAGCCTGTTCTTCGACTGCGTTAACGGCCGGGTGCCGGCGTATGCCCATTGGCTCGCGTACGTCTAAGCGCTTCGCCTGCGCCCCCCCAGCTTGCAAGGTTGCCACCATGTCACAGACCACTCCGCAGAAGCCCATCGAGATTACCGCCAAGGACCTGCCGCTGCATTGCCCGACCGGCGACGCACCGCTGTGGGCAAGGCATCCGCGCGTATTTCTCGAGATCGCGCACACCGGCGAAGCGATTTGCCCGTACTGCAGTGCGCACTACGTCCTCAAGGGTGAACTCCCGAAGGGACACCACTGAGGGTCGGCGGCTACCCGCCTCGGGTAGACCGGCGTAGCCAGATCACCAAGCGCTGATGAAGGCTCTGATCGTCGCCCCGTCGTGGATCGGCGACACGGTTCTGGCGCAACCACTGTTCATCCGCCTGCACCAGCGCACACCCGGCCTGCGGCTCGACGCCCTCGCCGCGCGCTGGGTGGCGCCGGTACTGGAACGGATGCCGGAAATCGCCCAGATCGTCGACAGCCCCTTCGCGCACGGCGAGCTGTCGCTGAAGGCGCGTCACCGTCTTGCTCGCCAACTGGCTGAGGGCGGCTACCAGCGCGCTTACGTACTGCCCAATTCGCTCAAGTCGGCACTGGTCCCCTTCTTTGCCGACATTCCGGAACGGATCGGCTTCGTCGGCGAGAAGCGCTATGGTCTGATCAACCGTCGGCATACGCTGGACAAAGCGCGGCTGCCGCAGATGGCCGAACGCTTCGCCCAACTCGCCGAGTCCGCCGGCGATCCACTGCCGCGACCCCTGCCGCGGCCTTCGCTGAACTCGAGCAGCGCACAACGCAGCGCGACGCTGGCGTCGCTCGGCGTCGACCTCCCGGGAAAACTGGCCATTTTTTGCCCGGGCGCCGAGTACGGTCCAGCCAAGCGCTGGCCGGCGCGCCATTTCGCGACCCTGGCCGATGCGCTGGCCGAGCGCGGTTACGCCGTCTGGCTGCTGGGATCGGCCAAAGACCGGCCGATCGCCGAGCAGATCGCCGGCCAGACCCGCCAGACCCCGCCGCGCAACCTCTGCGGCAGCACCTCGCTGGCACAGGCGATCGACCTGCTGGCCGCCGCTTCCTTCGTCGTCTGCAATGACTCCGGGCTGATGCACGTCGCCGCGGCGCTCGGCAGACCGCTGGTCGCCGTATATGGCTCGTCGTCGCCGGGCTTCACGCCGCCGCTGTCGGAGCACGCGCAGGTGCTCAGCCTCAAGCTCGAGTGCAGCCCGTGCTTCAAGCGCGAATGTCCGCTGGGTCATCTCGACTGTCTGAACAAGCTCGACCCGCAGCGGGTACTGAATGCCTGCCTGGCCGGCAGCAGCGCATGAGCCGCTCATGAACCCGATCTTCGCCAGCCCGCAGGAAGTCGAAGCGGCCTTCTACGAGGCCATCGCGCGCGCCGATCTGATCGCGCTGATGAGCGTCTGGGCCGACGACGAAGAAATCGTCTGCATTCACCCGACCGGCCAGCGCCTGATCGGTCCGGCAGCGATTCGCGACAGCTGGCGCGGCATTTTCGCCAATAACCCGCGCCTCAAGGTCCGCCTGTCACGAGTCACGCGCTGGAACAGCATGCTGCTGGCAGTGCACAACGTCGTCGAGACGCTGTACATCGGCGACGAGGAAAAAGCGCACGGCCCGATGCTGGCCACCAACGTCTTTCAGCGGGGCACCAGCGGCTGGCGGCTGCTCGCGCACCATTCCTCGACGGCGGCCGACCGCGACCTGGCCGACAAGCGGGTCGCCGGCGAGCGCGAAGGCACGGTGCCGCGGACCCTGCATTGACCCCCTACCGTGCACCGGACTGGCTGCCCGGTGGCCACGCCCAGACCATCTACCCACTGCTGATCAAACCTGCGCCGCGGTCCTACCGTCGGCAACGGTGGGAAACCCCGGACGGCGACTTCATTGATGTCGACTGGGCCGATCCGCCAACAGCATCGGTCAGCGCCGACCCGATGCCACTGCTGGTCCTTTTCCACGGGCTTGAAGGCAGTTCCCGCAGCCATTACGCGATCACTCTGATGAGCGCCTGCACGGCCATCGGCTGGACCGGCGTGGTGGTCCATTTCCGCGGCTGTTCGGGCGAAATCAATCGCCTGCCGCGCGCCTACCATTCCGGCGACAGCACCGAGATCGACTGGATCCTGCAGCGCCTGCAGCAACTCTTCCCGGCGCGTCCGCGTTACGCGGTCGGCGTTTCTCTGGGTGGCAATGCCCTGCTCAAATGGTTGGGCGAACGACAAGGCAACGCCGCCAATTTCCTGCGGGCAGCGGCAGCGATCAGTGCCCCGTTCGATCTGGGCGTCTCCGGCCACCAACTAGCCTGTGGCTTGAACCGGATCTATACGCATCACTTCCTGCAGACGCTCAAGCGCAAGGCGGCGGAAAAACTGCGCCGCCATCCCGGCCTGTTCGACGCGCAGCGCATGCGCGCAGCCAGCTGTTTACACGAATTCGACGATGTCGTCACCGCGCCACTGCATGGCTTCGCCAGCGCCGACGATTACTGGCGGCGGGCCTCAAGCAAACCGTGGTTGACCGCCATTCGGCTGCCGACGCTGTTGCTCAATGCCCGCAACGATCCCTTTCTGCCGGCGCAGGCGCTGCCCGCCGCCAGCCAGACAGCCGCCAGCGTGCAAGCCGAATTCCCGCAACAGGGCGGTCACGTTGGCTTCGTCAGCGGCCGCCTGCCGGGGCGGCTGGACTGGCTGCCACAACGCATTCTTCATTTTTTTCGGAACGAGGTTCGAGATGTCTGAATTGAACGCCGCCCTCCCCAGCGAGATTTTCAAGGCCTACGATATTCGCGGTATCGTCGGCAAGACGCTGACCGCCGAGATCGTCCGCCGCATCGGCCACGGCCTCGGTTCGCTGGCGGCCGAGCGCGGGCAGCGCGCGGTCGCCGTCGGTCGCGACGGACGCCTGTCGGGACCGGAACTGGCGTCCGCGCTGATGGAAGGTATCCGCCTGGCGGGAATCGACACCATCGACGTCGGCCGCGTGCCGACACCGGTGGTCTACTTCGCCGCGCACCACCTCGGCTGCGACAGTTGTGTGGCGGTCACCGGCAGCCACAACCCGCCCGACTACAACGGCCTGAAGATGGTCGTCGGCGGCGAAACGCTTGCCGGCGAGGCGATCCAGGGCATCCGCCAGCGCGTCGAAGCAGGCGACTTGTGCCACGGCGCCGGCCAGGCCAGCGGTGCCGACGTTGGGCCAGCCTATCTGGCGCGGATCGTCGGCGACGTGCGCCTGGCGCGGCCGATGAAGATCGTCATCGACTGCGGCAACGGCGTCGCCGGCGGCATCGCTCCCGAGCTGTTCCGCACCCTTGGCTGCGAGCTGGTCGAGCTGTTCTGCGAGGTCGACGGCAACTTCCCAAACCACCACCCCGATCCATCAAGACCCGAAAACCTGCAGGACCTGATCCGCGCACTGCGCGACACCGACGCCGAGATCGGGCTCGCCTTCGACGGCGACGGCGATCGTCTCGGGGTAGTCACCCGGGATGGTCAGATCATTTACCCGGACCGCCAGTTGATGCTCTTTGCCGCCGACGTTTTGGGCCGCTGCCCCGGCCAGCAGATCATCTACGACGTCAAATGCACGCGCCTGCTGGCACCCTGGATCCGCGAGCACGGTGGTGAACCGCTGATGTGGAAGACCGGCCACGCGCTGGTCAAGGCCAAGCTGAAGGAGACCGGCGCGCCGCTGGCTGGCGAAATGAGCGGCCACGTATTCTTCAAGGAACGCTGGTTCGGCTTCGACGACGGCCTCTACGCCGGTGTCCGGTTGCTCGAAATCCTCTCGCGCGCAAGCGACGCCAACGCGGTGCTCGAAGCACTGCCTGACAGCAGTTCGACGCCGGAGCTGAATATCGCCATGCACGAAGGTGAGCCCTTCACGCTGCTCGACGAGTTGCGGCGTGACGCCCACTTCGAGGGCGCGCGCGAGATCATCACCATCGATGGATTGCGCGTCGAGTACGCCGATGGCTTTGGCCTGGCGCGTCCATCGAACACCACGCCAGTGGTGGTGCTGAGATTCGAGGCCGACAACCGTGCTGCGCTCGACCGTATCCGGGCCGATTTTCGACGCGTCCTCAACGCCGCGCGACCGGGGCTGATCCTGCCCTTCTGAGACCTGCCGACGGATCCCTGCTTTTCAGCGGGGGCCGCTGGCCGACACGACTTCGATGGGCGGCCACAGGCGCGGATGCTTTCAGAAACGGCGTTCGACGCCGCTCTGGCGACGGTGGGCAGGAAAACGGCCCGCAGCGCAGCTACGGGAGCATTCTCGGCACAGCTGGGCCGGGGCCGGCCAACTCGCGCCGCCCTGGCGGTCAGGTCGTGCTGTCGTGGTGCCTCCGCCAAGCTGGATCAGCGGCGCCAGAAGCGTCATCGGTCAGCCTTTTCTGAAGGCTTTCGATCAGCCCGTTGGCGGCATCTTCGACCATGTCGAGCACCAGATCGAAGCCGTGCCCCAGGCCGTAGTAGGGATCCGGGACCTCGTCATCGTCGAAGTTTTTGGAATAACTCATGAACAGTGCCAGCCGCTCGTGCTTTTCCGGCGGACAGATCCGTTGCAGGACCGAAAGGTTGTTGTGATCCATGGCCAGGATCATGTCAAAGTAGTCGAGATCCTGGGCCGCCACCTTGCGCGCCCGCATCTCGGACAGATCGTAGCGACGACTGGCAGCAGCCCGCTGGGTGCGCTGATCCGGCGCTTCGCCAACGTGATAGCCGTGCGTCCCGGCCGAATCGACCTCGACCTTGTCCTCCAGACCCTTCTCGCGAAGCATCTGGCGAACGACGCCCTCCGCCGTCGGAGAGCGGCAGATATTCCCCATACAGACAAATAGGACCTTGATCACCTTCCATCTTCCAGGTACGTTTCGTCCTCGGCCCGATTCAAGCTACCGAAGTCCGGCAAGCAACTGACGCCAAGCACGCCTTCATCATCCTTCGAAAAGCAGGTCAGCGCAACCGGGGAGCCAGGATTGTACAGAGTTGGCGACAAAAAGTCGCAGCCAAGCCTTGTCCACTGTGGTATG
>DPSD01000493.1:4324-4702 GCA_003538495.1 Accumulibacter sp. | reverse complement strand
GCGTGCCTCATCCCGCGTCAACACGCCGACCGCGACCAGTTCGGCGACCACCGAATGATCATTGGTGAGCGCGCGCAGTTGCTGCCCACTCCACAAATAGCCACGCACGTCGCCGACATGGCAGAGATAGAACGTGTCGTCGTGAATACAGGCGAGAATCAGCGTGCAGCCCATCCGGCGCGTCCCGCCCGAATCTTGGCTCGCCTCCTGGCTCGCCGCCAGAACGCGCTCCTGTGCTGCTTCCATGGCATCGCACATCGCCTGCTGCAGGGTTTCGGCGTCAGCCGCAGGCAAGGCCCCAAGATGCTCCCGGATGGCCGCGATCGCCAGTGCGCTGGCCACTTCGCCGGCGGCGTGGCCGCCCATGCCGTCGGCGAC
>DPSD01000493.1:3470-4059 GCA_003538495.1 Accumulibacter sp. | reverse complement strand
CCGCCCATGCCGTCGGCGACGATCATCATTCGCCCGTCGTCGGACAAGTAGACGAGATCCTCGTTGTGATCGCGCACCCGTCCGACATCGCTGATCGCACACAGTTGATCGGATGGCGCCATCGTATTGCGGCGCGCGTTGTCCGGGGCGACCGCAGGATTCGTGCTCATCGGCGAAATCGGCGCGGGTTTTCCGCGAACCGCCTCCTGCAAGCGCCGGAATAGGGTTTGAAACATGGGCACATGGCTCACACCGCGCCCAGCAACGCATCGCGAAAAGCGGCGGCGGTCTGAAAGCGCTGGTCCGGGTCCTTTTTGACCGCGCGGTCCACGACGGCCGCAAGCCGCTCTGGAATGGACGCGTCGCGCTGGCGAATCGGAATCGGCTCCTCGTTGAGAATGATTTTGAACGGATGCTGGATTCGCTCGATTTTCATGATCATGCGCAGGGCATCCTCCGGCGTCCGCCATTCCTCGGGCTTCTGGCGCCGGATTTCGCGGATGTCCGCAGGCGTGGGAAAGTCCAGGCTGTAGCGGCCGGTCAGCAGGTAGTACAGCATGTTGCCGACGGCGTAGAGGTCGGCCGGTTC
>DPSD01000493.1:2965-3191 GCA_003538495.1 Accumulibacter sp. | reverse complement strand
CGGCGTAGAGGTCGGCCGGTTCCTTCACCGTTGCGGTATTGCGCACCTGCTCGGGCGGCATGTACATCAGTGTGCCCATTGCCGTGTTGAGCTTGGTGATGCGTGTGCCGCCCGCCAGACCATAGCACTTCAGTCCGTCGCGATGGTCGGCGAGAATTCTGGAGGCGCGCTGGCTCTGGGTTTCCAGGGTGTGGTGGACGGCTGCGTGGCAGCGCTCGGCCATTAT
>DPSD01000493.1:1883-2647 GCA_003538495.1 Accumulibacter sp. | reverse complement strand
TGCTGCGTGGCAGCGCTCGGCCTCACGGCCGCCGAGCAACTGACAGATGCGGTCTTCGAGGTCGCGCCGGGTGTGCGAGCGCCGCTCCTCCTTGTCCTCGAAAGCGGCGTAGCCGCCGAAGTTTCCGCGCCCGACGATGGTGACGTAGATCGGTGGGCTACCGGTGGCGCACATGATCAGCGCGTGACCGGCTTCGTGGCGGGCCGTGCGCAGCCCATCCGTCGCCGCCCTGGCCTCACCCAGGGTCACTTGTTCAAAGGCCTCGGCCAGCAGGGCGTCGGTCAGGACGCCGTCGTTCGTCAGCGCCATGACTGCCGCCTGAGCGAGAATGCGCTCGTAATCGGCAACGGACATGCCTTGTCCCTGGGCCGCCAGGCGCTCGATCATGGCGTCGCTCACTTCGTGTCGCGCCTTGGCGGCGAGCCGCCGGTGCAGGTAGGTCTCGCGCTCACTGCGCGTCGGCAGTTCCACTTCGATAGTGCGGCTGAAGCGCCGCAAGAGTGCGGGGTCGAGGGTCTCGACACGGTTAGTTGCGGCGAGGACGATCACCGGCCGATCCGTCGGCTTGCCGAAACCGTCCATCTCGATCAGCAGTTGGTTCAGGGCGAGCGCCTCGGCGTGCCCGACGTGGCCCGCCTTGACTTCGGCGCGGTTGCCACCGATGGCGTCGATTTCGTCGATGAACAGAATGCTGGGCGCGTAGCGCCGGGCGCGTGCGAACAGGGTCTTGCCGGTTCCGGGCGCACCGGTGAGCAGGATGCCAC
>DPSD01000493.1:1212-1607 GCA_003538495.1 Accumulibacter sp. | reverse complement strand
GCACCGGTGAGCAGGATGCCACGGGGAGGCTCCACCCCGGCTGCGGCGTATTTCTTCGGGTCGTGCAGCCAGTCACGGATGAAAGCCAGGGATTCCTTGGCGCCCTCGGCGCCGATGACCTCCGCGAAGCGGGCCAGCGGACGCTCCATGTCCGAGACCAGTGCGCCCGTATCGGCACTGCGAACGGCCTGAATCAGGCGGAAGTTGCGGCAGCGGATCTGCAGGTGGCTGCCCTCTTCGCCAAGGACCGGAGCGGTGTCGAAGGCAATGACCTGGTTCTTGGCGGCCAGCTCGCGTGCGACTTTCTCGCGGCGCAAGCGCGTGGCTATTCGCTGAATCTCGGCATCGAGAGCCTGTCTGTAGCGCTCGATGGTCGCCGGATCGGAGCCGACGAG
>DPSD01000493.1:0-961 GCA_003538495.1 Accumulibacter sp. | reverse complement strand
CCGGGGACGGTGTATGAAGTGGCGGGGGGGGGGGCGCTGGGGGGGGGGGGGTCGACGCCGCGCGCGCCGCCGGCGCGCACGCAGGCGACGATCAGTTCCTCGTCCACGGAGGCACCCGAAAGCCTGGCCCCTGGGCCGGCAGAGTAGAGGAAGACCGGCATCCGGCATGCGCGCATGCAGGTTTGAGAGCAGTTGCTGCCCGGCAGCGAATCGTCGGGCAGCGAGCGGCGTGTGGTCGAAGTAGAGTTCGGTTCCATTGCCGGGCATGGACGAGAGGTCGCCGAAGGCATCGGCGAGCTGGTCGTAGTCCCCGCTGAACTTCTCCTGACGCAGTGCGAGGTCCAGCACGACCAGGTCGACGCCGCGCTTGGCAAGGATGTCGAAAACCTGATCGGCATTCGACGCCGCGCACCATTCCACCTGGTCTACAAGCTGGGCGTGAAAGCGTGCGACAAACGGATCACCGACGAACAAGACGACCGGGCGGCGCTTTTCCCAGAACAAGCGGTCGGCGTGCTCGCCGGCATTCTGGCGATCGATCTGGACCGTCACGGTTTGGATGGCGCGGAATACCTGGTCCACGTGGTCGTCGGAAAAGAGCTGGCAGGACTTGAAGACCTCGTCCTTGAGAAACGCCTCGGTTTGGGCCTTGATCGTTCGGGCGTCGGTGTTGGCGCCTTCACGCATGACCAGCGCCAGCGGAATCTCGTCGCCGAACACGAAACGCGGGCCGTGCTGGCGTTCGAGCAAGGACGCCACCCGCACCAACTCCTCGCCGGCGATGCGGGCCAGATCGTCCACGCGCAGGCGGTTGAACAGGATCGGGTAGCCGGTAGCCATTCGCGAGCAGATAGCCGCCGGAAAAAACGGCGCCTGGGTACGCGGGTCGATATCGCTGCGCAGGGCGTCGACGTCGGCCTCTTGCTCGAAAGTCTCGGGCGTGCGCGCAATCCGCTCAATC
>DPSD01000498.1:7243-8398 GCA_003538495.1 Accumulibacter sp. | reverse complement strand
CGAAGGAACTCGACATCGAGATTCCCTGCGTGATCTCCAATCACGACCACTTCAAGGCCTTCGTCGAGTGGCATGGAATCCCCTTCCACCACGTCCCGGTGGACCCGCTCAACAAGGACGCCGCGTACGCCGAAATCAGCCGGACTTACGACGAAGTCAAGGGCGACACGATGGTCCTCGCCCGCTACATGCAGATCCTTCCGCCCCTGCTGTGTGAACGCTACCCCGGACAGATGATCAACATCCACCACTCGTTTCTGCCCAGTTTCGTCGGCGCCCGGCCCTACCATCAGGCCTACCAGCGCGGCGTCAAGCTGATCGGCGCCACCTGCCACTATGTCACGCGGGAACTCGACCAGGGGCCGATCATCGAGCAGGACGTGATTCGCATCGACCATTCCGACTCGGTCGAGGACATGGTGCGCTACGGCAAGGATATCGAGAAAGCCGTCCTGGCGCGTGGGCTGCGTTATCACCTGGAGGACCGCGTCCTGCTGCACGCCAACAAGACCGTTATCTTCCGCTGACCGCCATCGTCGCCAAACCTGACCACCCCCGAGGTCCCGTGCTGTCTGCCGGAAAATCGCCTGGAGTTCCACCCGCATGATCACCCTCAAAAGCGTCACCCTGCGCCGCGGCGCCAGGGTGTTGCTCGATAACGCTTCGGTCACCGTAAATACGGGCGAGCACGTTGGCCTCATTGGTCGCAACGGTGCCGGCAAATCGACTTTGTTCGGGCTGCTCGACGGCAGCCTGCACGAAGACGCTGGCGAATTCTTCCGGCCCGCGCAGTGGCGCCTGGCACAGGTCTCGCAGGAGATGCCAGCTACCGCCGACAGCGCGACCGACTTCGTGATCGCCGGCGATACGGCGCTGCTGGCTGCCCAGGAGGAAGTGCAGCTGGCGGAAGCCGATGGCGACGGCGATCGCCTGGCCAACGCCTACATGCACTTGCACGACGCCGGTGCCCACGACGCGCAGGCGCGCGCGCAGGCGCTGATCCTCGGCCTGGGCTTCAAGACCAGCGAACTGAACAACCCGGTCGACAGCTTCTCCGGTGGCTGGCGGATGCGGCTGCAACTGGCGCGCGCGCTGATGTGTCCGTCGGACCTGTTGCTGCTCGACGAACCGACCAACCACCTCGACCTCGACATG
>DPSD01000498.1:0-6972 GCA_003538495.1 Accumulibacter sp. | reverse complement strand
GAACCGACCAACCACCTCGATCTGGATGCGCTGGTGTGGCTGGAGACCTGGCTGACGCGCTACGAAGGCACGATGCTGGTGATCAGCCACGACCGCGAGTTTCTCGACGCGATCAGCACCGTGACCCTGCACATCGAGAACGAACAATTGACGCGTTACGGCGGCAACTACAGCTTCTTTGAAGAGGCTCGCGCGCAACAGCTCGAGCTTCAGCAGAACGCCTACGCCAAGCAGCAGGACAAGATCGCCCATCTGCAGAGCTTCATCGCCCGCTTCAAGGCCAAGGCCACCAAGGCCAGGCAGGCACAGAGCCGGGTCAAGGCGCTCGAACGCATCGAACGACTGGCTCCCGTCCTGGCCAGCGCCGACTTCACCTTCGAGTTCGAGGAACCAGCCAACCTGCCGAACCCGATGCTGACCATGAACGATGCCTGTTTCGGCTACCCGCCGCCGGCGGATGCCCCTCCCGGCAGCTCACCGACGGTGATCGTCAGCCAGGTCAAGCGGTCGGTGATGGCCGGCCAGCGGATCGGCATCCTCGGCGCCAACGGCCAGGGCAAGTCGACGCTGGTCAAGACCATCGCCCGCGTCCTGGCGTGCACCGACGGCTTCATCAGCGAAGGAAAGGGCTTGCACATCGGTTACTTCGCGCAGCAGGAACTTGACGTCCTGCGCCCGCAAGACACGCCACTCGAGCACATGCTGCGCCTGGCGAAGGAAAGCGTGCAGGCCGGTCAGAGCCGCCGCGAGCAGGATCTGCGCAGCTTCCTCGGCACCTTCAAGTTCAGCGGCGACATGGTCAAACAGACAGTCGGCACGATGAGTGGTGGCGAAAAGGCACGTCTGGTGCTGTGCATGATCGTCTGGCAGCGTCCCAACCTGCTGTTGCTCGACGAGCCGACCAACCATCTGGACCTTGCGACGCGTGAAGCGCTGTCGGTGGCGCTCAACGAATTCGAAGGAACGGTGATGCTGGTCAGCCACGACCGATCGCTGCTACGCTCCGTCTGCGACGAGTTCTGGCTGGTCACCCGCGGCGGCGTGGAAGACTTCAGCGGCGATCTGGATGACTACCAACGCTACCTGCTGGACGAGGCAAGACGCAACCGTGAACAGCTCAAAGCCTCGGCAAAGGGCGCCGCAGCGTCACGGCAACCGTCGGCCGAAGCTGCAGCGAGGAAGGCGCCCGGCAACCTGAAAGTCCTTACCCGCGACCAGGGGAGGGTCGAACAGGCACTGCTCGATCTCCAGAAAGAACAGCACTCGCTCGCAGCACGCTTGTCTACCGAGCTGTCCGCGCCGGCTCTGGCCAACCTCGGACAAAGAATGAACGAGATCACCGAGCAGCTGGCCATCCTGGAAGACCGATGGCTGACCCTCTCGGATCAGATCGACAGCGCTACAAACCCGACCGAGTCGTGAGACCGTCGGATACCGGCAGAGGACAAATGGAACAAACCGTGAAATTTGAGTTGGTCGAGTGGTCGCCGAAGATCCTCGTCGGATTGCCGAATATCGACGCCCAGCATCGGCAATTGTTCGACCTCGCGGCGACCTTCGCCGGCGATGGCGACCAGATCCGTGTGCTGAAATCGCTGGCGATGCTGACTGAGTACGTCAAGGTGCACTTGCGCGAAGAAGAGGCGATGATGGCCGCTTGCCACTACCCGGGCCTGGAAGACCATCGCCAGCTGCACTCCGAATTCCGCCGGATGCTGTTCAACCTGTTGGAGAACGCCAAACAGATGACCCTCGACCAGATCGCCGACGAGGTCAAGTTCCTGATCAATGGCTGGTTCTACAACCACATCCTGGTGGCCGATTTCGACTACGTGCCGAGCATCAAGGCGGCTTCGGCTTCAGTGCCGGCGACACCAGAGCCGCGATCAGACGGATGACCCCGGACGATCGGCAGCCGCTCGCCATCGCTTACCTCTCCGGCAGCCTGGCGGCGATTGCAGTGGCCGCATTTCGCGACCTTCGCGTACTTCCAGGTGATGCTCCGGCGACCGATCCAGACGCGTCCCCCGATCGCCAGGACCGATCGCCGCGGCACCTCAGGGCAAGACGTCGACTCGCCTCGCTCGCTTCCCGCCGCAGTGCGCGAATCGAGATCCGATGAGGTTGTTCCAGTTTCTTTCCCTGCGGCAGATGCTGACCATGCCGTACGTCGTCCTGGTTCTGCTGCTGGCAGCGGCGATCGGCGGCCTGTCGTATTCAGCCGGGCGCGTCGCCGTCGACACCCTGTCGAACCAGTTGCTGTCGGAGATGGTGTACCGCATCGCGCAAGCCGCCGAGCGCCATGTGTTCGGCGCCGCTGCGGTTCTCGAAACGGCGTTTCCCGGCGGCGTTGCCGCGCCGCCAAAAATCGAAGACGACCTGACCAACTTGCGCACGCGTTTCTGGCTGGCGACCTCGGTCCATCGCGACCCCAACAACTACGCCTATTACGGTGACCGCAACGGGCACTTTTTCGGGCTCTGGCGGCATTCCGCCAGCGACGCCGAGTTGCGCCTGCGGCGCAGCGGCGAAGGCCCGCGGACGATTTACCGGTTTTCCGGAATAGACGGCGAACTGCACGACCCGGTACGCGAAACGCGAATTTTCGAACCGCGCGAGCGTCCGTGGTTCAAGTCCGGCATGAGCGCCGCCTCGTCGAACACCTGGACCGCGGTGTACATCGACTTCAAGACCGAAGAACTGGTCGCCACGCGCGCCAGACGGGTCAACAACGCACAGGGCGAATTCCAGGGTGTGGTCGCTACCGACCTGTCGCTGCGGAGGGTCAACGACTTTCTGCGCGCACTGCGACTCAGCGCCAACGGAATTGCCTATGTGGTCGAGACCGATGGCAACCTGATCGGCACCTCGCGCGGCCCGCACCTGGACAAGGACGCTGGCGGTGGCAATGTGCGGCTCAACGCGGAAGCCAGCGACGATCAACTGGTGGTCGCCAGTTACCGCGCGATCAGCAAACTGCTGGCGCAATCCGACGAGGTAATGCAGCCACGCACGGCGGTATTCCGGATGGCCGACGCGCAGCCGGTCGAAGCCGCCTACGCGCGCATCCAGGACACGGCGGGTCTGGACTGGATCATCGTCGTGGCGGTACCGCGCAGCGACTTCCTGTCCCGGGTCAACGAAAACTTCAAGCGGACGGTGCTGCTCGCCTTGCTGGCTTCGCTGATGACCATGGCGATCGGCTTCATGGTCCTCTCGGTGCTTGCCCGCGACCTCAAGCAACTGGCGACCGCCGCACGCAAGGTCGGTAACGGCGATCTCAATGCGGCCTTCGATGTCACCCGCAGCGATGAAATCGGCGATCTCGCCAAGAGCTTCCGGACCATGCAGGACAAACTGCTCAGTGACCGCCTGACCGGCCTGGCCAATCGCGAAGCCTTCCTTCGGCGGGTCGACGAACGCCTGGCGCAGCAAGGCGAATCCGCCGACCCGCGACCGTTCGCGATCCTCTTCATCGACCTCAACGACTTCAAGAACATCAACGACAGTTTCGGCCACGATGTCGGCGACAAGGTCCTGCAGGAGATCGCGCAGCGCATGCTCACCGGCCTGCGCAGCAGGGATCTGGTGGCGCGCTACGCCGGCGACGAGTTCGTCGTCATGCTCGATGCCGTCAACAACCGCCCCGACGCCGAGCGCGCGCGCAGCAACATCGAGCAGCTTCTCGGCGCGCCATTGCAATCGATCGATCCGGCAGCTCGGGTAGCCAGAGCCGGCGCCTCGGTGGGCCTGGCGATGTATCCGGACGACGGACAGGACGTCGAGTCGCTGGTCCAGCGTTCGGATGCGGACATGTACCGGCGAAAACAGGCCAGGCAGGCGGCGGGCGGGGGCGACGCGGCGAGCCCGCCTTCCTGAAAAGACGCGCCCCGGGAGCGCAGGCAGCGCCTGAAGTGGGTTCGCTCGCCTACCCGGGCACGAACCAGCGTCGCTGGCCGTCGCCGACTTCGCACAGCGGGTAGCCGTAGAGCCTGCTCAGCGACTCGCTGCTGATGACCTCCTGGCAGGGGCCATGCTGCGTCGTCCCGTCACCGAAAAGCAGCAGCGCGCGCGTGCAGAAGCGGGCCGCCAGGCCCGGCTCGTGCAGGACCATCACGCTCGCAATCCGCTCCTGGCGGGCGAGTGCCGCGAGGAGTTCGAGGGTGGCGATCTGGTGATTCAGATCCAGGTGGGCGACTGGTTCGTCCAGCAGATAGAGCCGCGGCGCCTGCGTCAGCAGGGTGGCGATCGACAGCCTCTGACGCTCGCCGCCGGATAGCGTCTGCAGATCGCGCAGCGCCAGTTCGGCGAGGCCGACAGCCGCCAGCGCCTGGCGGGCGATTTCGGCGTCCTTCTCCGACTCCCAGTCCCAGCGGCCGAGATGCGGGTGCCGTCCAACCAGAGCCGTTTCCAGGACGGTCGACGAGAACGCCTCGCTGCGGCTTTGCGGCAACCAGCCGCGAATACGCGCGCTCTTGCGCGCACCAAGCGCGGCGTAGGACTCCCCATCGACCAGCACCTCGCCGGCTTCCGGCTGGCGCAAGCCCGCCAGCACCGACAGCAAGGTCGACTTGCCGGCACCGTTGCGGCCAAGGATGGCCAGCGATTCGCCGGCCTGCACGCTCAAAGCGAGGTCGCGGCAGAAGCTCCGGCCGGCGATCCCGACGGTCAGCGCATGCGTGCTCAGGAGCGGCGCGTCGTGCTTCATCTCAGCGCCGGCCAGGCGCGGCACGGCTCAGCAGGAAGAGAAACACCGGCACGCCGATCAAGGCGGTGAGCACCCCGACCGGAAGCTGCTGCGGCGCGAGCACCGTCCTTGCCAGGGTGTCGGCGATCACCAGCAGGCTGCCACCGCCAAGCACCGAGGCCGGTAACAGCAGACGCTGATCGTTGCCGGTGGCCAGACGAACCAAGTGGGGCACGATCAGGCCTATGAAGCCGATCGCACCGGCATGGGTAACCGCCGCCGCCGTCGCCAGCGAGGCCACCACGTAGACGCCACCGCGAACGGGCCGGACCGCGACTCCCAGTGCCTGCGCGAGGTCGGCGCCACGCGCCAGCAGATTGAGCTCACGGGCAAAGGGCAGCGCGACCAGCAGCAACAGCGCCAGCAGGATCAGCACCAGCTGGGGGGTGGCGGTCTGCGACAGATCGCCCATCAGCCAGAACAGCATTCCCCGCAGCCGGTCCTCCGGGGCGATCGCCAGCAGCAAGGTGACGACCGCACCGCAACCGGCTGCGACGATCACTCCGGTGAGCAGCAGACGCGACTGCGTCCAGCCGCCGTCGCCGTGCGCCAGTCCGAACACCAGCAACATCGCGCCAAGCGCACCGGCAAAAGCGAGGCCGTTGATGCCGACCACGCCAAGACCGAGGACGATCGCCAGCAGGGCCCCGATGCCGGCGCCGCCCGAGATGCCTAGCACGTACGGGTCCGCGAGAGGGTTGCGCAACAACACCTGCAGCAAGGCTCCGGCCAGTGCCAACAGGCCACCACAGGCGAAACCCGTCAGCGCACGCGGCAGGCGCAGGCTGCGCACGACATCGCCGGCCGTGCCGCCCGCGCCGCCGAAGAGGGTCGACAACACCTCGACCGGGCCGATGGCCACGCTGCCCACCGCCAGCGCCGCGGCGATGCTCAGCAGCGACAACCCGGCGAGGGCGGCAAGAATCAGCAAGGCACGGCGACGGGTCGGCATCAAGCGCCCTACTTTGGCGAGTAGCGAACCCCGACAAAGACGTTTGCCCCCGCCGTGGCGTAGTTGTCGACCGTCTCGTAGAACTTGTCGAAGATGTTGTTGGCACGGACAAAGAGCGCCCAATCGCGCTGCAACCGGTAGTCGGCGTAGAGGTTGACCAGACCGTAGCCGCCGAGCAGATTGCGGTTGGCCGGATCATCGTAGCGGTTGCCGACCAGTTGCCACTCGGCACGCAGATCCCAGGCACCCATCGTCTTGCTGACGTAGCTGCTCATCTGCTGGTCGGAGCGGCGAGCCAACCGGTTCCCCTTGTTCGGGCCATCGGCTTCGTTTTGTGGGTCCAGAAAGTCGACCACCACGCCCATCCCCCAGTCCGAGAAGCGCCCGTCATAGCTCAGCGTCGCGCCACGCAGCAGGGCCTTGCTGACATTGACCGGCGCGTAGGTCGGCGGCCGGAATTCGATCAGGTCAGTGACATCGTTGTGATAGAACACCGCCGAAAAGCGATGATTGCCGCGTTCCCAATTGGCGCCCACTTCGGCGTTCTTCGCCTGTTCGGGCTTCAGATCGGGATTACCACCGGCGAAAAAGCCGCTCGCCGGGAAATACAGTTCGTTGAAGGTCGGCGCACGAAAGGCCGTCCCATACGAGACATGCGCTCGCCATTCCGGAGTGAATTGATAGCCGTAGGAAGCGGAACCGGTGGTTTCCCCGCCAAACTGAGAGTTGTCATCGCGTCGCAGATTGAACTGCAAGCGGTGCTGCGCGACAGTCGCGTTCCAGCCGGCAAGAAGCGAGCGAATCGTCCGTTCGGTAACCGTGTAGTCGGTGCTGCCGGACACTTTCTGCTTGGTGTACTCGGCGGCCAGCAGGGCTTCGCCGACCGGAAGGACAATATCGTTCTGCCACGAGGCGATGTCCATGTCGGTCCGGAAAGTTGCCGTTCTGACATTTCCGGCGTAATCCTTCGCCGCGTCGGTGCTGCGCCCGAGACGCAGGGTGCTGGTCCACGCCTGGTTCAGGCGGTTGCGCGAGTAGATCGAATACGAGCCGATGGTCTGGTCGCTGTTGTAATTCTTCGCCGCACCACGCGCACTGAAGTCATTCGAGTCGTACTGATTGGTACCGTCGCTGGCCAGCAGGTTGACACCGATTTCCTGACCCGTCGCCGGGCGCACGGAAAAATTGGCGCTCAGGTTGCTGTTGCGATAACCATCGTTGTCGGGGTCGTAGAAGATATTGTTCTTGTTATGAACGGCGTTGAAGCTGCCGG